>JASHTQ010000630.1 GCA_030040475.1 Streptosporangiaceae bacterium | reverse complement strand
GCGGGAGGTCCGCCGGCGAGCGCGACCGCCTGCGCCGCGATCGCCTGCTGGTGGGTGAGGCGGAACCCGGCCGCGCCGCGGGCGGCGTCGCCGAAGGCGAAGTGGATGTCGTCGTCCGCCTCCGCCGCGCCCGGCGCGGAGTCGAACGTGTCCCTGATCCCCAGCGGCAGCCAGGCCCAGGCGCTCGACTCGTCCCTGGGCAGGAAGACCGGATTGCCGGCGCACGCCGCGCTGGCCGCGACGTGGCCGACCGCATGCTCCAGCCGGGTGATCTCGTCCGCGGTGCCGGCCGCGTCGCCCGCCCAGCACACCAGGCCCACGTGGTACTGGCGCAGCCGGTAGCCGAGCGTGGCCTCCGCTGCGCCCACGTCGACCCGCTCGCCCGACAGCAGGTCGCGGATCCTGGCCGCGCGCACCGCGCTGCGGTTGCGCAGCCAGTTCTCCCGCTCCCTGGTATAGGCCGCGACCATCTCCTCGGACGTCTGGTCGACGTAACCGGCCACGATCCTGGACATGCCCAGCGTGGTGGCGGTGATCAGCTCGGCGTCGGTTGCCTGCCTGGCCAGTTCCCTGAGCACCCAGTCGGAAAAGCAGGCGTGCCCGACCCGGTAGGCGCGCAGCAGCGCGGTCAGCGGCGTGCCGCGCTGCGCCAGCCGGCGGGCGTATTCCACCGCCGCGGCCGGGGCCTGCACGTCGGCCAGGTCGATCTGGTGCTGCAGGATCTGCAGGCAGGTGTCGACGTTGCTCTGCACGTGCGAGGCGTGCAGCGCGAGTACCGGCTTGTCCTCGCCCAGCTCAGGGATCTCCCGGAGGATCGTCTCCTCGATGTCGGCGTACACCGCGACGCCGCGGCGGGCCACCGCCGCCGCGACATCCGCCATCAGCTCGGCGATCGCGGGACCAACGATCTCCACCCGCGGATTCTTACACATTCCGGCGCGTGCAAGAGCAGCAGCTTGCCAGGGGCATCATGTGCCGAGGCGGCCGGGCAAGAGCGCGGAAAGCCGCGCCTGGATGTCGGCGGTGACGGAATCGACCGGCCGGTCGGCGTCCACCGCGACCAGGATGCCGCGCTCGGTGTAGTACGGCACCAGCGGCCCGGTCGTCGAGGCGAACACCCGGAGCCGGTGCCCGATCACGTCGGCCGTGTCGTCGGTGCGGCCGCCCTGCCCGGCCCGGGCCAGCAGCCGCCGCGTCAGCACCTCGTCCGGCGCGTGCAGGTAGATCGCCGCGTCCAGCCGCACCCCGAGCCGGAGCGCGAGCGAGGCCGCGGCGTGAGCCTGCGGCAGCGTCCGCGGGAACCCGTCCAGGATGTACCCGCCGTGCGCGGCCGCCTCGACCACGACCGGCGTCAGCGCGTCGATCACGATCTGGTCCGGCACCAGGTCGCCGCGGTTCTGGTAGGCCGCGATCTCGGCGCCAGCCGGGCCCCCGCCAAGCACGACAGAACGCAGCAGGTCACCGGCCGGGATGTGCCGGGCCCCGGACCAGGCCGCGAGCCGCTCGCCCTGCGTCCCCTTGCCGGCGCCGGGCGGGGCGAGCAGCAGCAGCCTCACGAAGCGGTCAGCCCGTCGGGGATGACGATGTCCCGCTTGACGATCTTGCCGGTGCCGCCCTTGGGCAGCGCGTCGACGATCCACACGTGCCGCGGGTACTTGTACGCCGCGACCTGGCCCTTGACGTAGTCCCGCAGCTCCTCGGGCGTCGCGGAAACACCGGGCTTGAGGGCGACCGCGGCCGCGACCTCCTCGCCGAGGGACGGGTGCGGCAGGCCGATGACGGCCGCCTCCGCGACCGCGGGATGCTCGTAGAGCACCTCCTCGATCTCCCGCGGGTAGACGTTGTAGCCGCCGCGGATGATCATGTCCTTCTTCCTGTCCACGATATAGAAATAGCCGTCGGAATCCACCCGAGCGAGGTCGCCGGTGTGGAACCAGCCGTCGCGGAGCGCCTCGGCGGTCGCCTCGGGGCGGAGCCAGTAGCCCTTCATCACGTTCGGCCCGCTGATGACGATCTCGCCGACCTCGCCCTGCGGGACCTCGTTGTCGGCGTCGTCCACGACCCGCATCCGCACGTCCCTGATCGGCGTGCCGATCGAGCCCGGCTTCTGCTCGCGGTCGGGGTGGTTGAACGAGGCGACGGGCGAGGTCTCGGACAGCCCGTATCCCTCCAGCACCGGGACGCCGAACGCCTCCTCGAACCCGCGCAGCACCTCGACGGGAAGCGCCGCGCCGCCGGAGATGCACATCCGCAGCGCGGAGGTGTCATACGAGCCGCGGTCCGGTGCGTGCAGCAGCGCCACGAACATCGTCGGCACGCCCTCGAAGACCGTGACCTTGTGCTCGGCGATGATCCGCAGCGCGTGCGCGGCGTCGAACCGCGGCAGCAGGGTCAGGCACGCGCCCGACGCCACCGAGACGTTCAGCGCCACCGTCTGCCCGAACACGTGGAACAGCGGCAGCCCCCCGAATAGGACGTCGTCAGGGCGGGCCCGAACGATGTCGACACACGACACCTCGGTATTGCTGCGCAGGTTGCCGTGGGTGAGCTCGGCGCCCTTCGGGTGGCCGGTGGTGCCCGAGGTGTACAGGATGACCGAGGTGTCGGAGTCGTCGCGGTCCACCACCTCGTACGAAGGCTCGACGGAGGCGAGCAGCTCGGGGAAGCTCTCCCCGTCCACGATGATCGCCTCGGCCTCGGCCTGCTCGGCGCCGGCCCGGGCCGGGCCGGCGAACGCGTGCCAGGCGAACAGCAGACCGGCCCCGGAGTCGCCGAGGTAGTAGGCGACCTCACGGGACTTCAGCAGCGGGTTCATCGGGACCACGACGCCGCCCGCCCGCAGCACGCCGTAGTACACGACGGGCACCTCGGCGACGTTCGGCATCATGATCCCGATCCGGTCGCCCGGCTTGATGCCGCGCTCGTGCAGCAGCCCGGCGACCCGGGCGCTCGCCTCGTCAAGCGCGCGGTACGTCATCGCCGCGTTGTCCACCCGGACGGCGACCCGTCCGGCGTGCACGCGGGTCGTGTTCGTCAGGTTCCTCGCAAGGTTCGTCACGCTGCTCATTGTCGGACGGCGAGCCGGCCCGGTCCTCGGTCCCCGGTATCAACCCTGCCCCGGGGTGTTGGTACGACGGCACAACCGTTGTGCCGCTGGTCCGAGGAACCGGCCCATGCTCGTGCCGCCAGCACGTTAACCCGGGGTTCGCCGCCTCTTAGTGTCGTGGATCACAACCGCGAAAAGGAGACCGGCATGGACACCGTCCCGCGCTACGACATGATGATCGACGGGGAATGGGTCGACGCCGACGACCGGTCCGAGATCCGCAGCCCGGCCACCGAGGAGCCGGTCGCCACCGTGGCCATGGGCAGCGTCGAGGACACCGACCGGGCGGTCGCCGCGGCCAAGGCCGCGCACGACGACGGCCGGTGGCGCGGCACGCCGCCGGCGCAGCGGGCCGCCGTGCTCGACGCGATAGCCGACGGGCTCACCGAGCAGCTCAGCAGGCTCGCCGTCCTCGAGGCCCAGGAGAACGGCGCGCCGGTCCGGCAGGCAGGGGCGTTCCAGATCGGCTTCTCCATCGCCCACCTGCGCTACTTCGCCGGCCTGGCCCGCAGCTACGCCTTCG
>JASHTQ010000629.1 GCA_030040475.1 Streptosporangiaceae bacterium | reverse complement strand
GTCAAGTAGTTCCTCGGCGGACAGGTAGACGGTGATCTTCTGGGTGTGCTTCTCCCGCCCGCTGGCGCGGCGCTGGTCTCCCCCATCGGGACCGGGAGCAGCGGGGCGCAGGAGCTCGGCGACCCCCGGCAGGCTTACCCGCCGTGATCGGCCCCTCCCTGACGCCACCGCTCCAGTACCTCCTTGGCCAGCTCCCGATAGGAGTTGGCCCCCATCGACCCCGAATCGAAGCTGGTAATAGGCTCTCCGGCCACCGTAGCGTCCGGGAACCGCACCGTGCGGTTGATTACAGTATGAAAAACCTTGTCGCCGAATCCATTGACGATGCTGGCCAGGACCTCGCGGGTGTGCAGCGTGCGCGAGTCGTACATGGTCGCGAGCAATCCGTCGATGGTCAGCTTCGTGTTCAGCCGGTGCGAGACCTTGTCGATGGTCTCCATCAGCAGGGCGACACCGCGCATCGCGAAGTACTCGCACTCCAGCGGGATGATCACGCCGTTCGCGCAGGCGAGCGCGTTGATCGTGAGCAGGCCGAGGGACGGCTGGCAGTCGATCATGATCACGTCGTACTCGGGCATCAGCGGCTGCAGCACCCCGCCGAGCACGTACTCCCGGCCGACCTCGTGCACAAGCTGGACCTCGGCGCCGGACAGGTCGATGTTGCTCGGCAGCAGGTCCATGCCGTTGACACTGGTCTTGTGCAGCACGTCGTGCGCCGTGACGTCGCGCTCCATGAGCAGGTTGTAGACGGTGCTGTCGATGTCGTGCGGCTGGATGCCCAGGCCCACCGAGAGCGCGCCCTGCGGGTCGAAGTCGACGAGGAGCACGCGACGGCCCTGCTCCGCGAGAGCCGCGCCGAGGTTGATCGTCGTGGTGGTCTTGCCGACGCCGCCCTTCTGGTTGCAGACGGCGACGATGCGCGCGGGGCCGTGCTCGACCAAGGGCTCGGGGTCAGGGAAACCCGACAACGGCCGACCGGTCGGACCCAGCCCTTCCGCCTGGGGCTCTGTCGTTCTGGATGCTGCCACCAGTGCTGAACCTCCTGGGCTATGGCCGCGACGATGCCCACGGAACCAGGATTGGACTCTAGGGCCTCCGCAGGGCGCCGGCAAGCAGGCACGCCGTTAGCGCCCGATATCGACCTGGTAATTCGTGTCAGGAGAAAGGGTATGAGCCTGCTGAGGCCGGCGTTCGGTGAGATTCAAGCAACCGGACGTTTCTTAGTATCCCGGACGGGACTGTGCATCTAGGTTGATACTGGACATCCAGGAGGAGCCTAGGTTCCAGGCGGGGCTGGGACAGGGGCGAGGCTTGGCGTCCGGGTTCGGGTGAGTCCGGGCGGTGGGAAGAAGGCGACCGATGGGTGCAGCACAATACGATTTCGTCATAGTGGGCGGCGGTTCTGCCGGATGCGCGCTCGCGAACCGGCTCAGCGCCGATCCGAGTCAGCGGGTGCTGGTGCTCGAGGCGGGACGTTCTGATGTCCCCTGGGACGTGTTCATTCATATGCCGGCCGCGCTGACCTATCCCATCGGGAACCGGCTCTATGACTGGAAGTACTCCTCGGAGCCCGAGCCGTTCATGAACGACCGCCGGGTCTACCACGCGCGCGGGAAGGTGCTCGGCGGCTCGAGCAGCATCAACGGGATGATCTTCCAGCGCGGCAACCCGCTGGACTACGAGCGCTGGGCAGCCGACCCCGGCATGGCGGCCTGGGACTACGCGCACTGCCTGCCGTACTTCAAGAAGATGGAGACCTGCCTGGCCTGGGGCGGGAACTGGCGCGGTCACGAGGGCCCGCTGGTGCTTGAGCGCGGGCCCGCCACCAGCCCGCTGTTCCAGGCCTTCTTCGAGGCGGTGCAGCAGGCCGGTTACCCGCTGACCGACGACGTCAACGGCTACCGCCAGGAGGGGTTCGCGCCGTTCGACCGCAACGTGCACCGGGGCAGGCGGCTGTCGGCCGCCCGCGCCTACCTGCACCCCGTGATGAACCGGCCGAACCTGACCGTGGAAACCCTTGCGTTCGCGACCAGGATCCTGTTCAAGGGCTCGCGCGCGATCGGCGTGGAGTACGCCAAGGGCGTGGACCGCGCCAGGACCGCGCTCGGCCGCGAGGTGATCCTGTGCGGCGGCGCGATCAACTCGCCGCAACTGCTCCAGCTGTCCGGGGTCGGCCGCGCGGACGACCTCGGGCGGCTCGGCATCAAGTGCACGGCGGACCTGCCGGGCGTCGGCGAGAACCTCCAGGACCACCTCGAGGTGTACATCCAGTACGGCTGCAAGCAGCCGGTCTCCATGCAGCCGGCGCTCCGGATGCGCGCTCGCCCGTGGATCGGCGCCAACTGGCTGTTCTTCCGCAGCGGCCCGGGCGCCACCAACCACTTCGAGGGCGGCGGGTTCGTGCGCAGCAACGACGACGTGGCGTATCCCAACTTGATGTTCCACTTCCTGCCGATCGCGATCCGCTACGACGGTTCCGTGCCCGCGGGCGGGCACGGCTACCAGGTGCACATCGGCCCGATGTACTCCGACGCGCGGGGCTCGGTGAAGATCATCTCGGCCGATCCCAGGGTCCACCCGGCGCTGCGGTTCAACTACCTGTCCACCGACCAGGACCGCAGGGAATGGGTGGAGGCCATCGGTGTGGCCAGGAACATCCTCAACCAGCCCGCCTTCGACCCGTACAACGACGGCGAGTTGTCGCCGGGTCCTTCTGTGCAGACCGATCAGCAGATACTCGACTGGGTGGCAAAGGACGCGGAGACCGCGCTGCACCCCTCGTGCACGTGCAAGATGGGCACGACCGCCGACTCGGTCGTGGACCCGGCCAGCATGCGGGTGCACGGCATCGAAGGCCTGCGGGTCGTGGACGCCTCCGCGATGCCGTACATCACGAACGGCAACATCTACGCGCCGGTCATGATGATGGCGGAGAAGGCGGCCGACCTGATCCTGGAGAACGAGCCGCTGAAGCCGGAACCACTCGAGTTCTACCGGCATCGCGGCGGGACAGCCGGGGGGTCTGCGGCCTCCGCCTCGTCGGCCGCGCCTGCTTCGTCGGTCGGAACCTAGCCCCGGGCCTGCGGGGCGCGCGGGCCGGGGCCAGGGCCTTAACGGGCCGCGGTTCAGGCCAGCCAGGCACCGGCGCGCATGACCGTTCGGCCGGTGATCTCGGCCACGTCCCGCCACACCTGGATCATGGCCGGCCGAAGGAGGATGTAGACCCACTCGCTGCCGTCGGCACCGGGATCCCAGCCGGTTCGCTCGCGGTAGGCGGTTACGACCGCTGGATCGGCGCCTGCCCGAGGCACGACCATGGCCGCGGCGTCGATCATCACCACGTCCCGGCTCGGGCCAAGCGCCAGCCGGGCCTGGCCGGAGGCCGCCGCGTTGCGGGCCGTCCGGCTCCGGCTCTCCACCGCGACGATGACCTTCCCGTCGTGCCAGCACAACGACAGCGGAACGAGATGGGCGATCCCGTTCTCGTCGCCGGTGGCCACCCAGACATCGGCGTCATTTTCCAGCTTTTCAAGGGCGTCGGCCTTGCGCTGCTGTGTTGACCTCATGGCAAGAAACATACGACGCCGAGCGCAGTTAACGCCGGGTTTCCGTCAGACAGTCGCCGGAATTGGTGCACGGCGGCTGCGCTTTAATGCCCGCACATTAGCTCGATGTTGAAATGCGGAAGCCGCCGGATAGGTCGACTACCAGAGCGGGGATCCGGCCTGCGTCGCCTGGCCTGGGCCGGGG
>JASHTQ010000628.1 GCA_030040475.1 Streptosporangiaceae bacterium | reverse complement strand
AGGGCCGCGCGGCTGTCGGGGGGGCAGCGGCCCGTGCTCGGCAACCCCTTGATCATCGAGGTCGAGCCGCGGGAGAACATCGCGGCGGGCCGCTTCGCCTGGGGACTGGACCCATGGGCGCCGGCGGGCGCGGTGCGCCGGGTGCACGCGACGGCCGGGCTTGCCGCCGGGATCCTCGAGGCCTCGGCCGGACGCTCGCTTGTCGTCGTGGTTCGGGACGCGCACCGGGACGCGGAGACCCGGGTCCTGCTCGACGCCCTGCTCGCCGCGCGGCCGGATATGGTCCTGGTGGAGATGGGCCTGCCGCTGTGGCGCCCGCCGGACGGCACCCGCTACCTGGCCACCTTCGGCGCGTCGCGGGCCAGC
This sequence comes from Streptosporangiaceae bacterium, assembly GCA_030040475.1. The sequence goes on along the minus strand of JASHTQ010000628.1, from coordinate 4,590 downwards.
GGCCAGGCCGCCGCCGAGCTCCTCGGCCTGGCCCCGGTCACGGAGTGAGGCTGGTCAGCAGGTTGATGTCGTAGGTGGCGATGACGTAGCCGTCGTAGGAGTAGACGTGCTGCGGCGGGCCGAAGGTGGCGAGCACCTGCGATCCCTCGATGTCGTCGAGCGCGGACGGCGGGGCGAGCAGGACGATGAAGTCGGCGTAGTGGTCCTGCGGGTCGTACCACGACTGCTCGAACCCCGACGGGCCAGGTTCGGCATCGCGGCCCGTCCAGGCCACCGGCAGCACGTGGACGGCGCCGCCGCTTGCCAGCGTGGTGACGTTGGCGAGCCCGTAGCTGCTCAGGCCGTAGCTGAGGTGGTGCGCGGTGAGCCAGTTGGCCAGGTTCTGGCTGACGGCGGGGACGCTGGGCTGGGATGCGGTGTACCCGAACGCGGCCAGGTAGCAGCCGAGAACGATCGTCATGGCCGGCACCAGCCTGGCCTTCAGCACCGGGACGGCGAGCATCCGGCCCGCCAGCACCGCGCCGCCGACCAGGATGCCCGCCAGGTAACGCGCGCTGTAGTAGGTCAGCGGGATCGTGCTGAGCACGTAGGCGGCGGCGGTGATCAGGATGCTGGCGGCCAGGACCTGGTCGACGAGGCTGTCGAGGGGGAAGAACCGGCGGATCGCCCGGCACAGCGCCCATGCCGCCAGGGCGAGGCCGACGAGGTGCAGGAAGGCGATCGCCGCGGCCAGCTCGATGGACGCCATCCCGAGGAAGTCGGCCCCGTAGATGCCGAGCACGCCCTCGGTCAGCAGCCAGACGTGGCCGGGCAGCTGGGCGGCCGAGGCCAGCCCGGTCGGGACCGACAGCACGGAGTACCCGCCGTGGTCCTCGATCAGCTTGATCACGATGCCGGTCAGCCAGGCCGACAGGGCGGCCGCGGCGATCAGCGACAGGTCGAACCACCCCGACCGCACCGGCTCGCGGCGTTGCACGAGCGCGCGGTAGGAGCGGATGATCGCCACCGCGGCCAGCGGCGCCGCGCCGATGACCAGGGCGAACCCGTCGGCCACCTCGGCCCACGTCAGCATCACCGTGACCAGGACCGGGACATACCAGCGTTTCGGCGCGCGGTCGAGCACCAGCCAAGTGGCCAGCAGCGGCACCTGCGTGCCGACGTGGTCGGGCTGCAGCAGCAGGATGAACACGCCGGGCCCGATCTGCGGCGCGATCATGATCCCGGCCGCGATCAGCCCCCGCAGCACGCCTTCGCGTCCCCTGGTCCGGCCGCGGGCCAGCGCCGCTGCCAGCAGGACCAGCAGGGTGTAGGTGACCGCCGCGGACTGGTGCAGCACGTCAGCGTGCAGGCCGCGGATCGCCTCGACGATCATGTATTCGGGCAGCTCGGTGGTGTAGAACGACACGTGGCCGAGCAGCCAGCCGCGCAGCAGCGGGTTGCCGTGCAGCATGTCCCAGGCCTGCAGCGCGTTCGACGCGCCGTCGGAGGCGGCCGGGTAGGTCCTGGACACGTGCAGGTAGCCGATGTACAGGCCGATCGCCGCGGCCGTCAGGGTGAGCGGCCACGCCAGCCAGCGCGGCGTCCTGCGCCTGACGGTACGCACGGTAGCCACGGCGCGGCGCATGATCGTGCGGAGCCTGGCGGGGAGCGGGTGCCCGAGGCCTGGCCGGACGCCGGCGCCTGGCCGGACGCCGGCATCGGGCCGGACGCCGGCATCGGCGAGCGTGACGGGGCTGGCGCCCGGCTCACTCTCATTCGACATGGACCTGTACCCCGAGCCAGTTGATGGGGGCCGACGTTCGCGGCCGGTTCCTGAGGTCTGTTCCGGTGGCGGCAAACCCGATGGCAGTCACTCTGCGACGCCATCGTAGCGCCGCCGGAACACTGCGCAGGGACATCCGGTGTCGCCGGCAATGCAAGAAAAGCGGTGGGGAACGTGCATAATGGCGATCATGCGATTGTCAGCCCGGGCAGACTACGCACTGCGAGCGGCGATTGAGCTCGCCGCGGCCAGCAGCGGTCACGTGACGGCCGATCAGCTCGCCCGCGCGCAGCAGATACCGGGCAAGTTCCTCGAGACCATCCTCACCCAGCTGCGGCGGGCCGGGCTCATCCGCAGCCAGCGAGGACCAGACGGCGGCTTCTGGCTGGCCAGGCCCGCCACGGAGATCTCCCTTGCCGACATCATCAGGGCGATCGACGGGCAACTGCTCGGCGTGCGGGGCGAGCGCCCGGAGAACGTCAGCTATCCGGGCGTGGCAGAGCCGCTGCAGCAGGTGTGGATCGCGCTGCGCGCCAACGAGCGCGCCGTCCTCGAGCAGGTCACGCTCGCCGACATCGTCTCCGGCGAGCTTCCCGACATGGTGCGCCACCTGACCGAGAACCCGCGCGCCTGGGTCTGAGGTTCGGCCAGCAGGGCGTCATGAAACCGGGAATCCAGCACCTCCTAGGGTGGTGAGACCGGGGTTTCATGACGCGCGAGAAGGCTCCGATCGGGCCGGGCGGCGCCGGGAGTACGCTGACCACCGCGTAAGGGTTGCTCCGGTCTTACCTGCGGCGATGGAGGTGGACATGGGCATCGCGGGCCTTCCCCGGCCGATCGGGTACGTGCTCGGCGGCGGAGGGAGCCTGGGCGCGGTGCAGGTCGGGATGCTCCAGGCGCTCGCCGAGCATGACGTCGCGCCCGACCTCGTGGCAGGCACCTCGGTCGGGTCGCTCAACGGCGCGGTGCTGGCGCTCAACCCGAAGAGCGCCGCGAACCGCCTGTCGCACGCCTGGGCCAAGATCACCCGCGAGCGGGTTTTCCCCGGCGGGCTGCTCACCCAGGCCCGCATCCTGCAGCACACCAAGACGCACCTTTTTCCCGCCACCGGGCTCGCGGCCGTCATCGCCGACTTCATCGGGGCCGACACGGTGTTCGAGGACCTGGCGCTGCCGTTCGCCGCGGTCGCCATGGACATCGCCACCGCCCGCGCGCACGTGATGCGCGAGGGACAGCTGCGGCCGGCGCTACTGGCCAGCGCCGCCATCCCCGGCATCTTCCCGCCGGTGCAACTCGGGCCGCTGCAGCTCTACGACGGCGGGCTGGTCGCCAACGTCCCGATGCGCCAGGCGCTGGCCATGGGCGCGCGGTCGCTCGTCGTGCTCGACTGCAACTTCCCCGGCCACATTCCCGGCCCGCCCGGCACGATCGCCGAGGTGCTGTTCTACACCGCGACCGTGACCATGCGCGCCCAGGCGGTCCTCGACGCGCCGCTCGCCGCCGCCGACGTGCCGGTCATCTACCTGCACGGCCCGGAACCCCATCCGGTGTCGCCGCTTGATTTCCGGCAGACCGGCCTGCTCATCGAGACCTCATACGAGGCCGCCCGGTCCTTCCTCGCCGACCTGAACGTCGACGGACCCGGGCTTTACGGCTCGCCCTGAACGCTGCGGGTCAGACGGTCACCATGTCGGTGACGTCTCGGACGTGCCCGGCGGCGGTGCCGAAGCCGGCCTCGTCTTCCGCGAACTCCTGATCCGGGTCGATCGGGCCGATCTGCGAAATCGGGACGTAGGTCCGGTCCGGGGCGAGGGCGACGCTCGCCTCCGCGGGCACCCGCAGGCCCGGCTCCCTCGGCACGCCGACCACGGCAGGCTCGTGCTGCAGCTCGGCTAGGGCGAAGTTGTCGGAAACCTCGCGGAATACCTGCGAGAGCGGTGTGCCCAGCGCGCCGCAGATGGCGGCGAGCAGCTCGGACGAGGCTTCCTTCTGGCCGCGCTCCACCTCGGAAAGGTAGCCGAGGGAAACCCGTGCCGACGCGGAGACCTCGCGTAGCGTGCGACCCTGCCGCAGGCGAAGCCGGCGCAGCACGTCACCCAGCAGCTGACGGAGCAGAACCATAGTCGCACTCCCTTCCCAAGGCCGAACCGCCTACACCTCCACCGTACCTGGCATTACGGTAAGTCTGCGAGATCATGTCCCCTCGTGTTCGCTCCCAACGTAACGCTGTAATCAGCGATTTTCTTCCTCCAGCTTGCTCAGCAGCAGACCGAGGACGGCCTCTACTGTCAGTGTACGTATTCCCTGCCTGTCGCCGGCTAGCACCAGCGTGCGAACCACCGTGTCGCCGGGGTCGCTGACCGCGATGTGCACGGTGCCGACCGGCTGCCCGTCGGCGGGGTCGGGCCCGGCGACGCCGGTCGTGGCCAGGCCGTGGCTGGCGCCCAGCCGGGTCCTGACTCCGGCGGCCATCGCGGCCGCCACCGGCGGGTAGACCGCGCCGTGCGCGGCCAGCATCGCGGCGTCGACGCCGAGCAGCGAGGCCTTCAGCTCGGTGGCGTAGGAGACCACGCCGCCGCGGAAGGAGGCGGAACTGCCGGGTATGTCGGTGATCGCGGCGGCCAGCAGGCCGCCGGTCAGCGACTCGGCCACGGCGAGGGTGTGGCCGGCCGCCTGCAGCCGGGCAAGCACCCGCTCCGCGAGCTCACGCGCCGCCGGGTCCGCCGAACCGGATCGCACCGGCCCGGTGGCCGCGGCCGGCCCGGTGGCCGCGGCCGCCGATCCTGGAGCCACCGTCAGGCCTCCTCGGGGTGGTGCCGGCGCAGCCT
>JASHTQ010000627.1 GCA_030040475.1 Streptosporangiaceae bacterium | reverse complement strand
GGCGCGTTCATCAACATGTTCATGGGCGTCGGCGTCCTGAAGGTGAAGTCGCTGTTCCGCAAGCTGCGCAGGCTCGCGCTGCGGTACGGCGGGGTGATCGTCTTCTTCGACGAGGCCGACTCGCTCGGCAACCGCGGCCAGACGCAGACCGGCGGGGTCGGCGGCGGGCGGGGCACCGCGGTGCCCGCGCCGTTCCGGCCCGCGGGCTGCAACGGGTTCTCTTACCTGTCCGCGGACACGCAGTGGCGGCTGACCAGGCAGGCGATGGCGGCTGGCCTCGACGACGAGCCGGACCCCCGGCGCAGCAAGCAGATGATCGGCGGGATGATGGGCGGCATGGGCGGCGGCGGCATGGGCACGCTGCAGGCGCTGCTCACCGAGCTGTCCGGGCTGAACAAACCGCGCGGGCTTGTCAACCGCTACGTGCGGCGGCTGCTCGGGATGCGGCCGAAGCCGCCGCCCAAGTACCGGATCCTGGTCATGATGGCCACCAACATGCCGTCGGCGCTGGACGAGGCGCTGCTGCGGCCCGGCCGGATCGACCGGATCTACAAGGTCGGCTACCCGTCGAAGGCGGGCCGGGTCCGCACCTACGACGGCTATTTCGCCAAGGTGCGGCACGAGCTCACCGCCGAGCAGATCGACAAGCTCGCCACGATCACGCCGTACGCGACGGGCGCCACGATCAAGGACCTGGTCAACGAGTCGCTCATCACCGCGATCAGGAACGGGCGCGACGTCATCACCTGGCCGGACGTGATCAAGGCCAAGCAGCTCAAGGAACTCGGGCCGCCGGAGGACGTGGAGTACATCGAGCGCGAGCGGCACGCCGTCGCGGTGCACGAGGCGTGCCACGCACTGGTCGCGTTCCGCACCCGCCAGCACATGGAGATCGACATCGCGACGATCGAGAAGGGCAGCGACTACCTCGGCATGGTGGCGAGCATCCCGCCCGAGGACCAGTTCACCCGCTGGCGCAGCGAGTACCAGACCGACATCCTCGTGTCGCTCGCGTCGCTGGCAGGCGAGCGGATGTTCTTCGACGCCGACAGCTCCTCCGGGGTGTCGGGCGACCTTGAGTCCGCCACCGCGGTCGCCTCGTTCATGGAGGGCTTCTGGGGCATGGGCACCACGGTGTCGTCCTACTCCACCGCCAGGCGGCTCGAGGTCGGCTCGCCGGGCGGCGGGCGGGGCGGCGCGCTGAAGAAGGGCCAGGATCCCGAGGCCGAGGCACGGCGCGCGCTCGCGGACCGGATCGAGGACAACCTCAAGACGCTGCTCGACCGCACCGAGGAGATCCTCAGGGAAAACAGGAACCACATCCTGTCGCTCGCGCACGCGCTGGAGACACACAAGACGCTCAGCGGCGACGACGTCATGGCGGTGGTCGAGCACCGGGTCGGCCCGCTCGTCGACGGCACGCCGTACGGGGACGAGTCATTCCTCGCCGAGCTCAACGAGTACCACCTGGCCGCCGCGCGGGCGCACCGCGAGCACAGCCCGACGAAGCTGAACATGCCCACGCCCGACCGGGACCCCACCGCTCAGTGGGCCGAGGTGATCGTGGCCGACACCGACCAGCAGGGGCTGAACGGGCACAACAGCCCGGACCAGACCTGAGGCCTGTGTGCGGGCCTGCGTGCGGGCCTGCGTGCCCGGCGGGGCGCCAGCGGTGAGCCGGCGCCGGTGGCTGCGTGCGCGGGAAGCGGTCAACCTGGTCAACGGGTCCACGCTGGCCGGCCTCGGCGTCGCCGTGGCCGGGCGTGCCCGGGTTGCCCGCGGGCCCGACCGGCTGTTCATCGGGACCGGGTACCGGCTGCCGGTGCCGCCCGCCCCCGCGTTCTGCCTGGGCAACGTGATCCTGACCCGAGGCGAAGGGATCGATCCCGGCTCGCCGCTGTTCGCGCACGAGGCCAGGCACGCCACCCAGTTCGCCTGCTGCGGCGGGGTGGCGATGGTCCCGATGTACCTCGCGGCGGCGGGCGTGTCCTGGGCGCTGACCGGTGACTTCGGCGCGCGCAACGTGTTCGAGCGGCGGGCCGGCCTGGCCGACGGCGGCTACACCGACCGGCCGCTGCGCCCCGTCTTCCTGCGGGTCGTTTCGCGGGTCCCAGCGCGGGTCGTCTCGCGGCGGGTCGTCTCGCCGCGGGTCGTCTCGCGGCGGGTCAGCGGGTCAGGCCGGACAGCAGGGCCTCCGGCGCAGCCGACTCCCGGGCCTCGCGCAGCCGCACGTGGTGGATCCACCGCCAGCCCTTCCCGGTGAGCAGGAACTCTCCGGGCTCCGCCAGCGCCGCGATCCCGTTCATGATCGCCTGCGGGTCGCCGAGGTGCCGCTCCCTGGCCGGGCGGGCGTTGACCGCGTCGGTGACCTCGCCGCTGTCGGGGTCGATCCCCGCCAGGTAGTGAGTGCCGGCCACGTTGGCCCATATCCGTTTCCCGTACCAGGAAGACCAGGCCAGGTCGTTCAGGCCGGGTACCCGGCGGCCGGCGCAGCGGACGAGTATCACCGCCCGCGGCTGCAGCGAGTCGGGGTCGCGCTGGACGAGTTCGCTGCTCCCGTCGCTGGTCACCACGTACCCCTCCGCGGCGGTCATGCCCCAGCCCTCCCGGTTGTACGGGACCCGTCCGGCGGGCTCGAGGGTGTCCGCGTCCCACCGCAGCGCGACCCGTTCCTGCCAGGTGAGCTGCCAGATCGCCTGCCCGGCCCGGCAGATGCCCTCGGCGAACAGCTCGCCGGGCAGTTCCGCTCGCCGGTCGGGCTTGTCGGCACCCAGTCGGTACCTGCACAGCGCGGAGGAGCCGTAAAGACCGGTGGACTCCCACACGATCCCATCCGCCGCGATCAGCCCCTGGGTGAACCCCCGCCCCGGATGCGGGAGGCGCCGGACGACCTCGGCCCGCCACGTCCGCACGCTTCCACCGCCTCGCCTCGCACTCCGAGAGAGCTAGTGAATGCTACACGCCTGGCTTGTCCGGTACGCGGTGCCACACCCACTACCGTTCCCGGTACGCGGTGCCACACCCAGTACCGCCAGTACGGCGTCAAGGCGCGGCGGGAACCGGGTCCGGGCGGCGCAGGACGGCGTTGAAGACGACGGGCGGGACGCGGAGGCGGTCGTCGGAGGCGTAGGCGGCGGTCAGGTCGTCGAACGTCGCGGCCGGGTCGCGGGTGAGCTCGGCCAGGCCGTCGAAGAACGCCTCGTCCACGTCGTCGTCCGGCTTGGGCATCGCGCCCCAGACGTCCCAGGGCAGCATCTCCATGTTGTTCAGCGCCGCCAGGTCGCGCACCATGTTGGCGGCGATCCACCAGTAGCCGGCCTCGTTCATGCCGCTCAGCCCGAACTTCGCCGGGTCCGCGGCGCCGTCGCGGCAGGCCCGCCAGGCGTCGGCGGCGACAAGGAACCCGTCCCTCGGCACGTCCGTCAGGTCGAAGCCGATGCCGAACAGCTTGTGCTGCACGTCGTCGATCTGCGCGTCGGCCAGCCGCCAGCGGCGCGCCGGCTCGTCCCAGTACTCGCAGACCCAGTGGTCCTCGAACCAGCGGGTGCCGAAGTAGCCGCCGAAGCCGCACCGCGCGCGGGCCGGCGTGCCCTGGGCGCGGAGCATGGCCACGGTCAGCACGGTGAAATGCCTGCAGTCACCGGTCAGCCGACCGGCCGGATCCCGCGCCACGGTCAGCGGGCGGCTGTCCTCGGCCACGATGCGCTCGAGCATGTCGGTCACCGGCCTGGTATGCACGGCCGCCCGGCGCTCGTCGCTAAGAGTCACCCCGTACTGCTCGGTGAGGAACTCGTGGATGACCAGACCCTGGGCCACCTTGGCGAGGGCGGCGACGCCACGCGGCAGGTCCGCGAACAGCGGCTGGTAGCGGCCCGTCGTCGTCATCACCCCGGGCTCGAGATAACGGCCGATTTCCTCTGCTGGCATGTGACTCCTCCCACCGGCGGCCCCTCCAGGATGACGGATTCCCGGGCCGGAAATCATCGATGCGATACTGGCCCGGTGCGGCCGGACGAGGAACGCGAGCGGCTCAGGGAAACGTTCGACCAGGTCGCCGAGAGATACGACCAGGTCCGGCCCGAGTATCCGGAGGCACTGTTCGACGAGCTCGTCGCCGTGACCGGGCTGGTGCCAGGTGACCGGGTGATCGAGGTGGGCTGCGCCACGGGGAAGGCCACCCGGCCGATGGCGCGGCGCGGCTTCCTGGTCACCTGCGTAGAGCTCGGCCCGGAGCTTGCCGCGGTCGCCCGCAGGAACCTGGCCGGATTGGGCGTCGAGGTCATCCAGGGGCGGTTTGAGGAGTGGCAGTCGGCCGAGCCGGCCAGCTTGGTGTACGCGGCGACTGCCTGGCACTGGATCGATCCCGCTGTCCGGTACGCGCGGGCCTGGCAGGCGCTGCGGCCCGGCGGTCACCTGGCCACCTGGTCGGCAGGGCACGTCTTCCCCGCGGGCGGCGATCCGTTCTTCCTTGACATCCAGGACGTCTACGACGAGATCGGCGAAGCGCTGCCGCCGGACACGACGTGGCCCCGGCGGGGAGAACTGCCCGACGACAGGGCCGACATCGAGGCCAGCGGGCTGTTCGAGGTCATCGCCGTCAGCCAGTACGACTGGGAGCGCGTCTACGACGCGGAGGAGTACATCGGGCTGCTCGGCACGTTCTCCGGGCATCTGCTGATGGCGGACTGGCAGCGGGAGAGGCTGTACGGCGAGATCCGCCGGCGTCTCGCGCGGCGGCCCGACCGGTCGGTCCGCCGAGGCTGGGGAGCGGTGCTGCAGGTCGCACGGCGCCGCGAGGCAGCCGGCCCGGCGGTCGTTCGGCAGTGACGTTGGCGTTCTTGACGGCTTACCGTGCCGTGCCGAGAATTGCGTACAACAGGGAGGGGAAGATCATGGCCGAGCATCCGAACGTCGCTCGCATCAGGGACGGGTATGCCGCCTTCGCCAAGGGGGACTTCGCCGTCCTCAACGACCTGTTCGCCGAGGACCTGCTCTGGCATGAACCCGGCCGGAACCAGATCGCCGGTGACTACAGCGGACGGGAAGCCGTCTACGCATTCTTCGGCAGGCTGATGGAGGTCACCGAGGGCACGTTCCACCTTGACCTGCAGGCGGTCTTCGCCGACGACGAGCAGGGTGTCGCACTGGTGGTCTCCTCGGCCAGCCGGGGCGGCCGCAGCATCACCGTCCAGGACGCGCACATCTTCCGGCTGCGCGACGGCAAGGTGGTGGAATTCTGGAACGCCTCCACCGATCCGTACGCCTACGACGAGCTCATCGGCTAGCCGGAGGCTACCTGACGCTATCGGCCAGGCACTTGGCTAACGCAGCCGGCGGCCCATTTCCTTGGTGGAGTAGCCGCCGAGTTCCTCCACCGACGCCTTGAAGCGGTCTGACTGAAGCAGCGACCACAGCGGCGCGAGCTGCGGTGAGGTCATCGCGTTCGGGGCGACGACCAAGTCGTACGGCTCGGTGACCAGCGGCACGAAATCGAGGCCGAACGCCTGGGCGGCCGCCATGATCCCCATCCCGGCGTCGGCCCGGCCGGAAGCGATCGCGGCGGCGACCGCCAG
>JASHTQ010000626.1 GCA_030040475.1 Streptosporangiaceae bacterium | reverse complement strand
GACCGCTAAGGCCCGCGGGTCGACGTGGATCTTGGTCCCCGATCCCGTGCCGACCCGCCCGGCCAGCGCCTCGGCCGCGCGGTCCAGACCCACGGTCACCGCGACGATCCCGGCCGGATCCACCAGCCCGGACGCGTAGTGCTCGATCGCCGGCCGCAGGCCCGCCGACGCGCCGAGGATGCCGACCGCCGTGATGTCGCCGAACACCAGGTCCCTGCTGTCGACCAGGCTCGGCGCGCCGGAAATCCCGATGCAGACCAGCCGCCCGCCCGGCTCGGTCAAAGCCAGCGCCGAGGCAGGCATCCCGGCATCGTCGGTGGCATCGACCACCGCGTCGTAGCCGATCCGCGGCGGTTCCGCAACGGTCAAGTACGCGCGCGCCCCGAACGAGCGCGCGAGTTCCTCGCGCCCGCGATCAAGCGCGAGCACGTCCACCGAAGCGCCGGCCGCCGCGGCGAATGCGGCGGTCAGCAGCCCGATCGTGCCAGGCCCGCAGACCAGGACCCGCCGCCCCGGCCCGGCCAGGGCGGCCGAGGCGGCCCGCCAGGCGTTTCCTCCTGGCTCGACGAGAGCGCCGGCTGTGTCGTCGATCCCGGACGGCAGCCGGTGCAGGCTGGACGCGGGCACCATCACCTGCTCGGCCAGCGCCCCCGGCCAGGCCGTGATCCCCACCTCGTGCCTGTCGGCGCAGACGTGCCCGTGCCCCGCCAGGCACCGCGCGCACAGCCCGCAGCCGAGCATCGTGTCCCCGGTCACCCGGGCGCCGAGCCAGCCGGCGGGCACCCCGGTCCCGACAGCCGACACCACGCCGCACCACTCGTGCCCCGGCCGCACCGGGAACCGCGTCTTCCCCTGCCGGAAATACGCCATCTCCCCGGTGAACAGCTCGACGTCCGTCCCGCAGATCCCGGCCCGTCGCACGTCGACGACGACCTGCCCGGCCCGGGCGGCCGGCGGCTCGACCTCATCGACCCGGGCCGTCCCCGGCCCGGCGATCACCAGCGCGCGCAACGACGCTAGCGCGCGACCAGCGGCTCGTCGGCGGGTTCGGGGACCACGCCGCGCGCGCCCGCGAGCACCCGAAGCGCGTCCGATGGCAAGTGCACATGCACCGGGGTGCCCTGCGCCAGTTCCGGGTGCTCGCCGTCGTTCTGCACCAGGGCCTGCAGCGGGACCCCTGGCGCGAGGCGCAGCATCACCTGGGTCGCGGAGCCGAGGAAGACCACGCGCTCCACCATGGCGGGAATCCGGTTGTCGCCCCCGGAGCCGTGCGCCTCGATGCGCACCCGCTCCGGCCTGATTACCGCGTGCGCGATCCCGGTCACGCCAGCCTCACAGCGTTGCGCGGCCAGCGCGAAGTCGCCGAGCCGCAGCGCGGCGGGCGAGCCTGCGGTCTCGACCGAGATCTCCATCAGGTTGGCCGCGCCGAGGAAGTCGGCCACGTAGGTGTCGGCGGGCTCCTCGTAGACCTGGCGCGGGGTGCCGATCTGCACGATCTTGCCGGCGTTCATCACCGCCAGCCGGTCGGACATGGTCAGCGCCTCCTCCTGGTCGTGGGTGACGTAGAGGAAGGTGATGCCGACCCGCTCCTGCAGCGCCTTGAGCTCGACCTTGAGCGACCTGCGGAGCTTGGCGTCCAGCGCACCGAGCGGCTCGTCGAGCAGCAGCACCGCCGGGTTGAGGACGAGCGCCCTGGCCAGCGCGATGCGCTGCTGCTGGCCGCCGGACAGCTGGCCGGGACGCCGGTTCGCGTACGCGGTCATCTTCACCAGGTCAAGCGCCTCGTTGACGCGGCGCCTGAGGTCGGCCTTGGTCACCGACCGGTGCCGCAGCCCGAACGCCACGTTGTCGAACGCGGTCAGGAACGGGAACAGCGCGTAGCTCTGGAACACCGTGTTCACGTTGCGGCGGTGCGGCGGCACCTGGGAGACGTCCACGCCGTCGAGCAGGATCTGGCCCGCGGTCGGCTGCTCGAAGCCGGCTATCAGCCGCAGGGTGGTGGTCTTGCCGCAGCCGGAGGGGCCGAGCAGGGAGAAGAACTCGCCGCTGGCCACCGAGAGGTCGATGTGATCCACCGCGATCTCGTGGAACTTCTTGGTCAGCCCGGTCAGCTCGATACTGCCACCGGCCACGGCGCCACCTCCGAAAGTTACCTGCCGCGTCTGCCCTTAGCCGCGGGCTTCCAGTCGAACCCTAGCTGTCCGGACGCGAAACGCATCGCCAGTTCGTACGTGCGTTGCGGGGGCACCTCGGGGTCTTCGAGCGCGATCTGCACCGTCAGCCCGTCGAGCAGGGCGGACAGCGTGACCGTGAAGTCGCCGGGGTCGACCGGCGCGAACTCGCCGGCCTCCTGGCCGGCCAGCACGATGGAGCGGATGGTCTCCCGCCACCGCTCGTCGGACTTCTGCCGCACCGCGGCGACCCCCGGGCTGCGCGGCGCCTGCGCCCACAGGTCCAGCCACAGCAGCCAGTAGCTGAGCGGCTCGGGGCCCTCCGGCAGGCAGGTCATGGCGATGAGGTCGGTGAGCCGCCCGGCCGCGGTGGGGATCTCCGCCATCCGCCGCTGGTTCTCGGCGTACCAGGTGTCCTCCGAGTACCTGATCGCCTCGGTGAGCAGGTGATCGCGGGTCTTGAAGTAGTAGATGACGAGCGCCGGGCTCGTCCCGGTCCGCTCGGCGACGTCGGCGATCCTGGTGTCCGCGTAGCCGCGCTCCACGATGACGTCCATCGCGGCCCGCAGCATCTGCTCCCGCCGCTCGGCCTCCCGCTCGCCGCCGCCTCGGGCACCGCGGGAAACTCTACGGTCGCCGCCGCTTACCTGCTCCTTCATCTGCCGATCCTCGCATAGGCCTGGACCGCTCCCTCGTCCGCGGTCTTGTGGGTAATCGTAGCAGCTTCTAGACTGAATGTTCAGTCAATCTTTCGGCCGTATCGTGAGGACCCGGTTTCATGGCTACGAAGGCAGCAAAAACAACGGCATCGACCCAGTACGACGCGATCGTCGTCGGCGGCGGCCACAACGGGCTTGTCGCCGCGGCGTACCTGGCGCGCTCCGGCGCGCGGACGCTCGTGCTCGAGGCGCGGGGAAAGACCGGCGGCGCCGCGACCACGGAAGCCCCCTGGCCCGACGCCCCCGAGTTCCGCGTCACCCGCCTGTCGTACGTCATGTCGCTGCTCCCGCCGACGATCATCAACGACCTCCGGCTCGAAGAGCACGGCTACAAGATCTACCCGATGGGCCCGTACTACCAGGCGTTCCCCGAGGGCGGCTCGATCAAGCTCTACGCCGACGACGCCAAGCGCAACTACGAAGAGGTCTCCCGGTGGTCGGTGAAGGACGCCCAGGCGATGCCGCGCTGGGACGCCTGGCTGGCCGGCCTTGCCGACGTGCTCGGGCCGCTGCTGCTCACCGTCCCGCCGAACATCGGCTCCCGCAAGCCCGCCGACCTGGCTCAGACCCTCAAGCTGGCATGGCGCAATCGCGGCCTGAACGTCCGCACGATCGCCGACGTGACCCGGCTGATGACGATGTCGATCGCCGACCTGCTCGACGACTGGTTCGAATCGTCCCAGGTCAAGGGCGCGCTCGCGGTCAACGGCGTGATCGGCACCTGGGCGGGCCCGTACGAGCCCGGCACCGCCTACGTGATGGCGCACCACTCGATCGGCGACGTCGGCGACGGCCACCTCGGCAACTGGGGCTTCCAGGAGGGCGGGATGGGCGCCGTGGCCGACGCGATCGCGCAGGCCGCCCGCGAGAACGGCGCCGAGATCCGCACCGGCGCGAGAGTAAGCCAGATCCTGATCAAGGACGGCAAGGCGCGCGGTGTCATCCTCGACAACGGCCAGGAGCTGACGGCCAAGCTCGTCGTCACCTCGCTGCACCCGCGCACGGCGTTCCTCGACCATGTCGG
>JASHTQ010000625.1 GCA_030040475.1 Streptosporangiaceae bacterium | reverse complement strand
CGTGCCCGAACGCATGGAAGTGAGCCGTTCGGTCGTGCTGAACGCGCTGAGCGGCGGGGCGCCGGTATACGGAGTGAACACGGGCTTCGGCGCGCTGGCCGACACGCCGGTCGGGGAGGAGGACCTGACCACGCTGCAGGGCGCGATCGTGCGCTCGCACGCCGCGGGCACCGGTGCGCCGCTTGACGACGAGGTGGTCCGCGCCCTGCTCATGCTGCGCGCCCGGACGCTGGCGGCCGGCTACTCCGGCGTCCGGGTCGAGCTGCCCGCGCGGCTGCTCGAGCTGCTGGAGCTTGGCCTGCTGCCGGTGATCCCGGGCAAGGGCTCGGTGGGTGCCTCCGGCGACCTGGCCCAGCTGGCCCACCTGGCGCAGCCGCTGATCGGGGAGGGCCGGCTGCGCGCCGCCGGCGACCCGCCGGCCGGCCGCCCGGCGGCCGAGGTGCTGCGCGAGCACGGCCTGGTCCCGCTGACGCTGGCCCCCAAGGAGGGATTGTCCCTGGTCAACGGCACCGAGCCGATGCAGGCGCTGCTCGCGTTCTCGGTGCACGACGCCGCGATGCTGGTGCAGGCGGCGGACGTGGCGTGCGCGCTGTCCATCGAGGCCCTGCTCGGTACCGATCGGCCCTACGACGAGCGGGTCCAGATCATCAGGCCGCATCCTGGCCAGCTTGTCAGCGCGGCCAACCTGCGCGCGCTGCTTGCCGGGTCGCCGCTGCTGGCCAGCCACCGGCACAGCAGGCACGCCGTCCAGGACGCGTACTGCCTGCGCTGCGCCCCCCAGGTACACGGCGCGGTCCGCGACGTGCTCGGCTACGCGCGGCAGGTGATCACCACCGAGCTTGGCTCCGTGGTGGATAACCCGGTCATCGTTCCCGACGGCGAGGTGATGACCACAGGGAACTTCCACGGCGAGCCGCTCGCGTTCGCCGCCGACATGCTCGCGATGGCGCTGGCCGAGCTGGCCTCGATCAGCGAGCGCCGCCTGGACCGGATGCTCGACCCGGCGTTCTCCCGTGGCCTGCCGCCGTTCCTTGCCCCCGCGGCCGGCACCAACTCCGGCTACATGCTGGCCCAGTACACCGCCGCCTCGCTGGTCAGCGAGAACAAGGTGCTGGCCCACCCGGCCAGCGTGGACACCATCCCGACCTCGGGCAAGCAGGAAGATCATGTCTCGATGGGCTGGACCGCAGTCCGCAAGCTGCGTGACGTCGTGGCCAACGTGCGCACCTGCCTGGCGATAGAGATGTGCTGCGCCGCGCAGGGAGTGGACCTGCGAGCATCGGTCGCCGAGCCCAGCGTCCCGCTACGAGCCGTGCACGCCGTCATCCGCGCTGCCGTGCCGAGAATGGACATCGACCGCGAAGTAGCCGCCCAGATCGCCGCCGCGGACGCCCTCCTCCCCAAGATCTGCCAAGTAGCCGCCGAAGCCGTCCCCTCCTTCACCTAGCACCCCCCCGTCCCGCCAGGTGGCCCCCCGTCCCGCCAGCAGGCCCCCGCCCCGCCAACTGGCACCCGTCCCGCCAAGAAACCGGCGCTACGACCCACTGCAGCGGCCGTCACCCGCATCCGGGCCGGCCACTCCTTCCCAGCCACGACTCTCGTCACTCCAGCACCAGCTATCCCTCCAGTACCGGAACGTACGGCGTGGATGTCCCACAGCCATGCGCAAAGAGCTACGTGGCAGTCACATCCACGCCGCAAAAAGGGACGCACGCAACCTCATGGGCGTGTCATCCGCGCCGTATCAGTACGGTCGTTACGCCTGCCGGAGCAGGTCGTTCAGCTCGGTCTCGATGTCGACGAAGCCGCTTTCCTGCCCGGCAGGGACGACCTGGTAGGTGCGCTGCAGGAAGGCCGCCATGGCCTGGGCGGGGGCCTCGAAGTGCGCCTGCCCAAACGGGGACGACAACTCGATGTTCAAGACCGTGCACTCGGGGCCGCCGGTCGGCCTGTCGGGCTCGGCACACGACTTCGCCGACGGCCACACCTTGACGTCACCCTCGCCCTGCCGCGACCTGATCCCGCTGGCGAGCAGGTCCCTCGCGAAGATCCATTCCACCGGCTCGTCGGTGCCGACGTGAAACGCCATCCGCACCGCGTAGGGGTCACTGCCGCTGTAATACAAGCTGGCCACAAGCGGGACAATCGTTTGCTGCGGGACGATAAGCCGAAGCCCGAGCTCGGCAGAGATCGTGGTACTGCTGCTCCTGCCCATCGCCTGCCCACCCCTATATAGCCGGGTTCTGTGCCACCGGTCGTCAGCAGTCCGGGCCAACCGATCAGTAACGATCACGCATACGGAGAGTGAACCGATTCGGAACCGCTCCCCGTTCCGTTTTGCGCCTTTCGTACCAGACCGGTGCACTTGCCCTAGTCATCGATCCTGACCTGGACAAATGCCAATCCGCCTTGTGCAAACGCCGTTGCAGTAGTTTAGTGTTCCGGTGCGTCGATTGCATAGCCTGTCACCCTTATCCGATCCATTTATCTACAAGGAGTTTCAGGCTAAGCACGTAAGGTAATCACCTACGTCTGATGCGCACGTTTGCATACTTCGCTCACTACTCAAAGTGACCGAGTGATGCGCGGTGACTTACCCCTGTCCAGGCGTGCCGAGCCCGCCGAAGATGCGCTACCCTATGGTTCGCCGGGACGGGCTGTCCCCGGGGTCGCGATCCCTTCAGCCCAACCCGCACCGGGCGATTGGCTCAGCGGGAGAGCGCCTCGTTCACACCGAGGAGGTCACTGGTTCGATCCCAGTATCGCCCACCCAGCTCAGCGGCCAGTTGCGATCTTGCGACTGGCCGTTTTTGGTGCCTGTACAGCACTGAAGTACAGCAACGGCCGCTAGCTGCCCAGCCATTGACTGAGCTTCTTGAGCGCGTCGC
>JASHTQ010000077.1 GCA_030040475.1 Streptosporangiaceae bacterium | reverse complement strand
AGCGCCGCCTTGACCGGGCTCCAGGCGAAGCCGAGCAGGCCCTCGCCCAGGTCGCGGCGCAGCGTGTCGCAGAACCAGCGCTGGTAGGCGGCGGCGTCGCCGAGCAGGATGCCCGCGTCGCCGGCGAAGGTTGCCCGGGCGTCGAACCGGCCGCGTTCGGCGTCGAGCTCGTCCAGCCTCGCTTCGACGGCCGGTGTCGCTCTCAGTTCGTCGACCAGGGCGCGCTCGGCCTCGGGTCCCTCGCACCGGGCCTGGCAGCGGCGGTAGGCGACGCGCATCTCGGTCAGGATCAGCGGCATGATGTCGGCGTCGAAATCCAGCGCGGCGCCGCCCTTCGCGGCCCGCAGCGCGTCGACCGCGGCCGGGGTGAAGACCAGCGGGTCGTAGCTGATCTCGAAGCGGGTGACCTGCGGGCGGGCCCGGCACGGGACGCCGGACCTGGAGTACATCACGATCCTCGGCTCGCCGCCGCCCGGCAGGTACGCCACGTCGCCCTGGTCGCGGCGGAACCGGCCGCCGCGGCCCACGGTCAGGCAGGAGATGACGTCCATCGCGGACAGGCCGAAGCCGCCGACCGCGACCGTCTGGCCGGGCGCGATCGCGGCGAGGCGTTCGGGCAGCGGGTAGGGCTCGGCGATCAGCCCGTCGGTGTGCGGCGCGGCGTTCGGCGTGTAGCCGGTGGTCAGGAACGCGTAGTCGGCCGGCACGCTGGCGCCGTCGGCGAGTTCTACGACCAGGCCGCCCGCGGCGGCCGTCGAGAGGTCGACCGCCTCGGTGCGGTGCGTGACCAGCTTGACGGTCTTCGGCATGGTCTGGGTCAGGTGCTCGAAGAACCAGCCGAGGTAGTCGCCGAGCACCCGCCTGGGCAGGAAGTCGGTGGGCCTGAGCTCGCGGCCGGTCGCGCCGACGCTGAAGCCGTCCGGCGCCAGGCGCAGGCCCCTCGCGACCGCCCAGTCGTACAGGCTCGGCCCGTCGCCGGCGGTCGGGGCGCCCACGCTCAGCCGGTCGGGGAACATCGATATCTGGCCGCAGGTCGTGTTGAGCAGCAGGTAGTCGGGCTGGCCGGTGTCGTGCACGCCCGCGCCGGTGCCGGCCGGGTCGATGACGTCGACGCGGATCGCCGTCTGCTCGGCGGCGGCCAGCGCCACGATCCGCTCCAGCACGCCGAGGCCGCGCGAGCCGAACCCGATGATCGCCACCGTTCTGGTCATCGGCCGGCGCCCGGATCGGCCGGCGTGATGCGGGCGGCAAGCAGCGCGAGGCCCGCGTCGGCGGCGCGGGCGGCCGCTTCGTGGCCGGCGGCGGCCGCGATCACGTAGCCCAGGCGGTCACGGAACGAGTGGCGCGGCGCCACCGGCTGGCCGACCGGGAACGTGATGCCCACCTCCACCACGCCGGGCTGCCGCTGCGCCTCCGCCACGCCGTCGATCCCGGTCAGCGTGCCCCGCTGCGCGGCGACGAGGAACCTTATCGAGGCGGCACGGCTGTGCCGGGGCTCGATCGGCTCGGGGCGGCCCGCCGCGGCCGCCACCACGTTGAAGATCATGTCGATGCCGGTCGCCTCCTGGACCACGCGCGGGATCATGCCGCCGGCCAGCCGCGGGTTGACCTCGACGACGCACAGCTCGCCGGCCCGGGAGTAGCGCAGCTCGACGTGGGCGCCGCCGGTGCCCAGGCCCAGGGCGGTGATGGCGTCGATGGCCGTCTGGGCGATCGACTTGCGTTCGGCCTCCGCGAGCGGGGCGGGGAAATCGTGGCCGATCTCGACGAAGTAGGGCTCGGGGCCGAGCAGCTTCCTCGTCACCCCGACCACCTGGTCGTCGACCAGCTCCGCCGAGTACTCCGCGCCGGTCAGGAACTCCTCGACCAGGACCGTGTCCTGCGGCGGCAGCGCGGGGTCGGGTTGCGCGAAGGCGTGGGCGACCGCGGCGCGGACCTGGTCCGGGGTGTGGCACAGGCGGACGGCGATCGACCCGGTGCCCGAGGCGGGCTTGACGACTACCGGGTAGCCGATCGTTGCGGCTTGCTCGGTGGCCTGGTCCTGGTCGTGGGCGGCCTCGAAGGCCGGGCAGCCGACGCCGGCCGCGGTCAGCGCCCGGCGCTGGGCGTGCTTGTCCCGGCAGGCCCGCACCGCGTCCGGGCTCGGGTGCGGCAGGCCCAGCTCGGCTGCCGCCCGCGCCGCGGTCGCGATGTAGTACTCCGAGCTGCTCGTGACGCCCGCGATCGGGGCGTCGCCGAGGCCGGCGCAGGCGGCGAGGACGCCGGCCGCGGTGCCGGTGTCGGCGGCCTGGTGGTCGATGGCGTCGGCCGCGACGTACGGGTAGCGGGCCGGGTCGCGGGCCAGCAGCACCGGGCGCAGCCCCAGCCGCCGGGCGCAGGAGCAGAACAGCCGGCCGGAGCCCGTCGTGTTGCTCTCCACCAGGACGAGCCACGGTTCGGTGCCGCCGGTGCCGCCGGTGCCGCCGGTGCCGCCGGTGCCGCCGGTGCCGCCGGTCATGATGGTCCGGCGGCCTTGACGGCGGCCGCGGCGGCCGCCAGGGCCGCGGC
>JASHTQ010000624.1 GCA_030040475.1 Streptosporangiaceae bacterium | reverse complement strand
CCTGTATGCCAGCCAGCTCGAGCGGTGCCTGAAAGCGCTGGGGACCGACGCCCCCATTCGCGCCGTCGTCCAGCGCGAGCTGGCCAGTGTACGCGCCGAACGGGAAACACGCGGGTAATTAATCCCTTCTGCCCGCGGCACGGCTGGCCAGCCCTTTACGTTCAAATTCTCCACGTATCCGGCCATTCCAGGATAAGGGCTTTAGCTCTGGGAGGCCTCCGCGGCCTTCACCAGGCCGGCGACGATGACCGGGTACAGGTTACGCAGCGACGGGTAGACCAGGCGGCCCATGATGGTCCGGTCCCACGATGCGCCCCAGCGGATGAGGGTGCCGTCGGGGGACGGGGTCAGCGTGACCTCGGCCCGGTAATTGCGCACCGGGATTCCGCGCAGGACGGTGTAGGCCAGCCGCCTGCCGGGCTCGACGTCGAGGATCTCCTCAATCGAGACCGGGTACCGGAACCCGTAGCGCTTCGACCCCTCCAGCCAGTAAACGGCGCCCTTGCCGTGCGCGGCCGGGTCGCCCTCGCTGCGGTAGCCGGCCTTGCGCCATGGTCCCCACTGCGGGTACGCCATCACGTCGCTGAGCAGGGACCAGACGACCTCGGGCGGCACATGGGCGGTTCGCTCGGCCGCAGCTTCCACCTTGCGCATAGACAGGTTCTACCGCCCGCGGGCTGGACCGGACAAGACCAGTCCGGGGCCTGATCACCCGGCGCGGCCCGCTCGCTGGAACAGATCAGCCGCCGGGCTGTCCACGGCGGCCTGCCGTGTAGACCGCCGCACGCCGATGCGCGATCGTGGGAGGTGCGCGGCACGGGCGTGCGGCCTGCGGTGTCGGCCCTTCAGGGCGGCGGCGGAGACCCATGAGGACCTACGAGACCTACGAGATCTATTGGAGGACTGATGGAATACCGCCTGCTAGGCAGCAGCGGCTGTGCCGTGTCCGCGCTCGCGCTCGGCACGCTGACCTTCGGCAACGAGACGGACGAGGCGACGTCGTTCAGCCAGCTCGACCGGTTCACCGAGGCCGGGGGAACCCTGGTGGACAGCGCCGACGTGTACGCGGACGGCCGCGCCGAGGAGATCATCGGCCGCTGGCTGGCGACCCGGCCGGGCATGCGCGAGCTTGTCGTGCTGGCCACCAAGGGCCGGTTCCCCACCGATGAGAGCCCGAACGGGCACGGGCTGTCCCGCCGGCATCTGTCGCTGGCCCTGGACGCGTCGCTGCGGCGCCTGAACGTGCAGACCATCGACCTGTACCAGGTGCACGCCTGGGATCCGCTGACCCGGCTGGAGGAGACGCTGCGCTTCCTGGACGATGCGGTGCGCGCCGGAAAGGTCAACTACGTCGGGCTGTCGAACTTCACCGGCTGGCAGCTGCAGAAGGCGGTGGACATGGCGGAGTGTCGCGGGCTTTCGGTCCCGGTGTCGGTACAGCCGCAGTACAGCCTGCTGGCCCGGGCGGTCGAGTGGGAGATCGTGCCGGCCTGCCAGGCCGCCGGGCTCGGCATGCTGGCCTGGTCCCCGCTGGCCAGCGGGTGGCTGACCGGCAAGTACCGGCCGGGCGAGCCGCCGGCGGTCGGCACCCGCGTGGTGGAGAACGCCGACGAGGGGATGCGGATCTGGAACCAGCGCGGTCAGTCTGAGCAGACCTGGCAGGTGCTCGACGTGGTGCGCAAGGTGGCCGGGGACCGCGGCGTGTCGCCGGCCCAGGTTGCCATCGCGTGGCTGATGGCCCGGCCCGCCGTCTCGTCGGTGATCCTCGGCGCGCGGAGCATGGACCAGCTGGCCGACAACATGGCCGCGGCCGGGCTGAAGCTAACTCCTGAGGAGACCCAGCTGCTGGACGAGGCGAGCGAGCCGCCCGTCCCGGACTACCCCTACGGCGTGCCCGGCCAGTCTCAGCGCAGCCGCCGCATCCAGGGAGGGAGGTTCTGAGCGCCGGCCGGGGCAGGACTGTAGCGTGGAGGCGTGGCAGCCATGACGCAGCAAGCCGATCCAGCGGCGCAGCCGGTGGTGTTCGTGCTTTTCGGAGCGACCGGTGACCTGGCCAGGCGCATGGTGCTGCCGGCCTTTTACCGGCTGGCCGGCGAGGGGCTGCTGCCCCGGCAGTGGCAGCTGGTGGGCAACGGCCGCGGCGACATCACACACGAGGACTTTCGCGCCCACGTCCACGATGCGCTCGCCGAGTTCGGCCCCAAGCCCGAGGGCGCGGACTGGGACTCGTTCGCGCGGCGCGTGTTCTTCGCCGGCGGCGGGTTCAGCCCGGGCAGTCCCGGCAGCCTGCCGGACGTGCTCGGCGAGGCGCGCGGATCGCTCGGCGACAGCGCGCAGCTGGTGCACTACCTGGCCGTCCCGCCGGTTGCCTTCGGCGGGCTGACGCAGGCGCTGGGCCAGTACGGGCTGGCCCGAGATGCCCGGGTTGTCTACGAGAAGCCCTTCGGCACCTCGCCCGGCAGCTTCCGCGAGCTGGACCGGGCCGTTCATTCGGTCCTGGATGAGGAGCAGGTGTACCGGATCGACCATTTCCTGGGGAAGGAAGCCACCCAGGATCTGCACGTGCTCCGTTTCGCTAACAGCTCGTCCGCCGCGTACTGGGACCGCGAGCACGTCGAGTCGGTGCAGATCGACGTGCCCGAGACGCTCGGCATCAGCGACCGGGCCCAGTTTTACGACGCTACCGGCGCGGTCCTGGACATGCTCGTCACGCACTTGTTCCAGGTGGCCGCCGAGGTCGCCATGGAGCCCCCGGCCAGCCTGGACGCGGCGGGCCTGCAGGCGGCCAGGGACAAGGTCATCAGCTGCTTCCGGCCGATCGACCCGCAGGAGGTCGTGCTTGGGCAGTTCGACGGGTACCGGCAGGTGCCGGGTGTCGATCCGCACTCGGGCCGGGACACGTTCGTGGCTGCCCGGCTGTGGATCGACAACGCCCGCTGGCGGGACGTGCCGTTCTACCTGCGCACCGGGAAGCGGCTCGCCGCGTCGAAGCAGAAGGTCAGCCTGATCCTGCGCGATCCGCCCGGGCCGCTGGCCGGCCAGCTGCCCAGCCCAGGGAACGTGCTGTCCTTCTCGCTGGCAGGCGACGGGGAGATCGACCTGTTCCTGGTGGCCAAGAGGCCCGGTCCCGCGCTGGACCTCGACGTTGCCCGCGCGTCGATCCCGCTGGCCAGCCTGCACGACGCCGACCCGCTGCCGCCGTACGTGCGGCTGATACACGACGTCCTGCTCGGCGACCGCTCGCTGTTCACCCGGCCGGACGGGCTGGCCGCGGTCTGGCAGGTCGCCGAGCCGCTGCTGACCAGCCCGCCGCCCGCCCGCGGGTACGCGCCCGGCTCATGGGGACCGGCCGAAGCCCGCGACCTCATCGCGCCCGGGCAGTGGCTCCTGGGCCAGTAACCGCCCGGCCGCGGCACCGCCCGGCCGCGGCACCGCCCGG
>JASHTQ010000076.1 GCA_030040475.1 Streptosporangiaceae bacterium | reverse complement strand
TCCTCGTGCTCGACCAGTCGATGATCATGGCGTCGCTGGACAACGCGCTGGACAACCGCGCGATCCAGCGCGACTTCGCCCGTGACCCGGTTGCCTGGGCCGCGCACACGTATCTGTCGATGGAAACGATGTCGATCGCGGGATAGGCAAAAAAGAAAGGAAGATCAGGTGACGGCGCGAGCCGATTGGGAACGGCGGATCGGGCGGCGGGGCTTGCCAGCCGACGAGGGCGGGCGGCTGCCGCCGCCGTCCGGACTGCGCGCGGTGGCGGGCGGCGGGCACGTCACGCTGGACTGGGACCCGGTGCCCGGGGCGGCCGGGTACCTGGTCTACCGCGCCGAGGCGGCCGACGGGCCGTTCGAGCCGCTTGACCACGGCGGCGGGGACGTGCTGGCGGTGCCGGGCGGGCCGTACGCGGACACGTCCGGCGAGCCGGGACGGGTCAGGTACTACGCGGTCGCGGCGGTCACCGACGGGACGTCCGCCGGGCCGCGGTCCGAGCCGGTCGCGGCGACGCCGGGGGCGGTCCGCGGACCTGTGACGGTCGAGGTCGGCGGGACGGACGGGATCGCAGGTGACCCGGCCGCGGAGGACGGCGCAAGCGGCGGCGTTCCGGGTGAGCTGGAGCGGCCGTGGGAGGCGATGATCGGGTCGGAGCACCTGAGTTACCTGCTGCGGGAGGACACCACCGGAGGGCAGGTGATCGGGACCGAACTGCGTGAGGCGCTGCGGATCGCGCATGACGAACTCGGGGTGCAGGCGGTGCGGGCGCACGGGATCCTGTGCGACGACCTCGGGGTGTACACCGAGGCCGGCGGGCGCGCGGTGCACGACTTCAGCGGGATCGACCGGGTGTACGACGCGCTGATGGGGCTGGGCCTGCGGCCGGTCGTCGAGCTGTCCTTCATGCCCCGCGACCTGGCCCGCGACCCTGGCAAGACCGTGTTCACCTGGCAGGCGATCGTCTCGCCGCCGCGGGACTGGGACCGCTGGGCGGACCTCGTCGGGCACCTGGCCGAGCACCTGGTCCGGCGGTACGGCCGGGAGGAGGTCGTCTCCCGGTGGGCGTTCGAGGTCTGGAACGAGCCGAACCTGGAGGTGTTCTGGTCCGGCACGGAGCAGGAGTACTACCGGCTCTACGACGTCTCCGCGGCCGCGATCCGGGCCGTGGATCCCCGGCTGCGGGTCGGCGGGCCCGCCTCGGCGGCGGCGGGCTGGATCGGCGGGTTCCTCGCCCACGTACGGGGCTCCGGCGCGCCGGCGGACTTCTTGTCCACGCACGTGTACGGCAACGTGCCGCTTGACCTGCGGCCGGTGCTCGCCGACTACGGACTGGCGGGGACGCCGACG
Organism: Streptosporangiaceae bacterium; assembly: GCA_030040475.1. The sequence continues at coordinate 22,223 of JASHTQ010000076.1, read as the reverse complement.
TGGTGGACGGAGTGGGGGCCGACGCCGACGCACTTCCACCGGGTCGGCGACACCGTCTTCGCGGCGGCGTTCCTGCTCCGCGGCATGGCCTCGGCGATGGGCCGGATCCAGGCGCTGTCGCACTGGGTCGCCTCCGACCACTTCGAGGAGCTCGGCGCGCCGCCCGAGTTGTTCCACGGCGGGTTCGGGCTGCTGTCGGTGGGGAACCTGCGCAAGCCCAGGTACTGGGCGCTGGACCGGCTGGCGCGGCTGGGACCGCGGCGGCTGCCTGTGACGGTCAGCGGCGACGGGGCGGGCGGGCTCGTGGAGGCGCTCGCGGCGCGCGCCGAGGACGGCAGGATCTCGGTCCTGGTCTGGAACGTCACGCTCGCCCAAGCCGCGATCCGCGCCAGCCTGGACCGGCAGGTCACGGTGCGGATAGCCGTGCCGGCCGGGGTCTCCTACATGGTCAGGCACTACCGCATCGACGCGGACCACTCCAACATCACCCGGGTCTGGGAGGAGATGGGCGGCGCGGCCGCCTGGCCGGACGACAAGCAGTGGGCGCTGCTGCGGGAGGCGAACACGCTGGACGAACTCGTTCCTGCCACGCTTGCGGCAGGTGAGGACGGGCTGCTCGAGCTCGCCTTCGACCTGCCGATGCCGGGCGTCTCCTGCCTGGAGATCCTCCCTTAGCACCGCTACCATCGGCTGGTGCTGTCGTTCTGCGCGGCGACCCGGACCGCGAACCTGGCCAGGATGGCCGAGGGCACGTTCGACGTGCTTGTCATCGGCGGCGGGATCACCGGCGTGGGCATCGCCCTCGACGCCGCCGCGCGCGGGTATTCGGTGGCGCTTGTGGAGAAGGACGACTTTGCGGCGGGCACCTCCGGCCGCTCGTCCCGGCTGGTCCACGGGGGGCTGCGGTACCTCGAGCACGGGGAGCTCGGCCTGGTGCGGGAGTCGCTGGCCGAGCGCGGCACGCTGCTGCGGCTGGCGCCGCACCTGATCAGGCCGGTGCCCATGTACATGCTGGCGGACGACCGGCGCAGCCGGGCCCGCTACCGGCTCGGGCTGGCCGCCTACGACGTGCTGGCGGCAGGGCGGAACATCGGCGGCCACCGGGCGGTCAGCGCGCAGCGGGTCCGGGCCGCCATCCCCGGGCTGCGCGCCTGGTCGCGCGGCTACCGGTACTACGAGGGGCAGACCGACGACGCCCGGCTGACGATCGAGGTGGCACGGACCGCGGCGGCCTACGGCGCCGTGCTCGCCAACCACGCGAGGGTCGAGCGGCTGCTCGGCGACGGCGCGGTGACGGGAGCCGTGGTGACCGACGTGATCGGCGGGCAGCGGTTCGAGGTCCGGGCCGCGGCCACGGTCAACGCCTGCGGCGTGTGGGCCGGGGGGATCGGCGGGGCCGAAGGGATCGGCGCCCTCGGCGCGCGGCTGGTGCCGAGCAAGGGGGTCCACCTGGTGTTCCGCCCCGGAGCGGTGCGGACGAAGGTCGCCATGGTGCTGCCCTCGGCGGCCGGTGACGGCCGGTACTTGTTCGTCATCCCGTGGGAGGACCGGGTCTACGCGGGGACGACCGACACGCCATATTCGGGCGACCTGGACCACCCGGCCGTGGGCGACGCCGACCGGGACTACATCCTGGCCGCGGTGGCGGCCGACTTCCCCGGCGTGACCGGGCGCGACGTGGTGGCGTCCTGGGCCGGGCTGCGCCCGCTGCTCGACCAGGGCACGGGCGGTACCGCCACCGCCGACCTGTCCCGCCGGCACGCGGTCTTCGAGGAGCCGCCCGGCCTGTTCACCATCACCGGCGGGAAGCTGACCACCTACCGGGCCATGGCCGAGGATCTTGTCGACCGCGTCCAGGCGGCGCTGGGAGGAGGCGGGCGGTGCCTGACCAGGGGCATCCCGCTCGGGCTGCACGGCCCGGTGCGGCAGGCCGTGCAGCTCGCCACGGCCGAGGCGGCCGGGCTCGGCCTGCCACCGCGGGCCGGCACCCGGCTGGTGCGGCGGTACGGCGACGACTGGCGCGAGGCCGCCGCCATGATCGGCCGGGACCGGTCGCTCGGCGAGCCTGCCGCGGCCGGGCTGCCGGTCCTGAAGGTGGAACTCGACCTGGCCCGCAGCCGCGAGATGGCGATCACCGACGAGGACGTGCTCGTGCGCAGGACCCGCCTCAGCACGCTGGACGCCTCGGCCTGACCCGTCGCAGCGGGCCGGACGGGCTGGTCACGGCAGCAGGACCCGGGGGTTCATGATCCCGTCAGGATCGAAGGACGCCTTGATCCTGCGCAGCAACTCCACCCCGGTCTCGCCGAGCTCGCCCTGCATGTACGCGGACTTCAGGCGCCCCACGCCGTGGTGGTGGGTCATCGTTCCGCCCATGGCCGCGCAGCTTCGCACGGCCTGCTCCCAGGCTGCAAGGTACCGGGTCTCGGCGTCCCTGTCGTCGGCCCCGCTGATCAGGAACGTGAAGTACAGCGAGGAGCCCGACGGGTACAGATGGGACAGGTGGCACCCCACCGCCTGGGCGGTCGCGGCCAGGGCGCTCCGCACGCCCGCGTACAGCCGCGGCACGGCGGACCACAGGCCAGCGACCTCCATCGTGTCGACCACGACCCCGGATCCGAACGCGCGATCCGGCCCCATGATCCTGGCGTAGGTGTCCACGGCGTCGTTGCGGTGCCGCCACCAGTGCTCTCCGTAGGAAGAGTCGAGCCGGGTGCCGGCCGCCCCGATTGCCTCCGTGGCGGCCGACATCCTCTCCTGCAGGCCCGGCAGGCCGACGGGGAAGCCGAGCAGCCCCACGCACCCACTGGAGTGGCCGAGCGGCCCGAAGCTCAGCTGGGCGTCGGTCGGGTCGTACCCGCGGCAGATGACCGCCCCGGTCTCCGCGCGCACGGCGTCGCGCAGACCGTCGGCGAGCGCGTCGAACGAGGGGAACCCGAAGGCCAGCCACTGCCAGCCCGCGGGCCTGGCCCGGCAGGCCAGCGTCGCCTCGGTCACCACGGCGAACGTCCCCTCGGACCCGACGAGCAGCCGCCGCAGGTCCGGCCCGGCGGCCGAGCGTGGCACCGGCCGGCAGCGCAGGATCCGGCCGGTCGGCAGGACCGCGGTCAGCCCGAGCAGCACGTCCTCGATGGCCCCGAAGCCGGTGGAGGCCTGCCCGGCGGAGGACGCGGCGATCCAGCCGCCCACCGTGGACATCGCGAGCGACTGCGGGTAGTGGCCGACGGTCAGGCCGTCGGCGGCCAGCACGTCTTCCAGCTGGTCGCCGCGCACGCCGGCCTGGACGTGCACCACGCGCGAGGTGAGGTCGACGTCGGTGACCTTGTCCATCCGGGACATGTCGAGCACGACGGACGCCTTGGCGCCGCTGGCGCCGCCGCACACGCCGGACCCGCCGCCGCGGGTGATCACGGGTATCCGCATGGGCGCGGCCCAGGACAGCACGGTGGCCACGTCCTCGGTGCAGGTGGGGAAGACCACCGCGGCGGGCTCGAGCAGTTCGTCGCCCCTGACCCGGCGCAGGAGGCCAAGGGTCCAGCTGTCGATCGCGCGTTCGCGCAGGATCTGGGGGTCGGTCGTGACGGCGCCGCGCGGCAGGCGGCTGGCAAGAGAGTCGATTGGGTCCACGGCGCGGATAGTAACGCAGAGTGCGCCCGGTGCGCCTGTCTGCGGCGAACAGCGGCGTGCCATGGACGCAATCCGTAACTGTGCCTTATTCCGTGGGTCCTTCGTCATCGTGACAGAACCCCTGAGCTTACCGGGTGATCGCCCCTGGGAGGAAGCAGGTGCCCGGGAGAGTGACCACTTCCCGTTCGGCGGAAGAAAGTACGGCGCGGTGCGGCGCGGGACGGTCACCGGACCCTGCTACTTCGGCGGGCGGCCGGGGGCGGGCCGGATGGGGGGGATCGGCGCGATGGGGTGACGGCGCGGGCCCGACCACAGCGCGGGCACGGCGTAGACCGCGGCGGCCACGGCGTAGGCGGCCTGCTCGTAGTTGGCCCGCCAGCCGACGAAATCCGGCCAGGCATCCTTCGGGTCGCGCTCGACGGGGAAGCCGACCTCCTTCATCCGGTCCACCGCCTCCTCGAACTCGGCGTAGGTCAGGCTGATCTCTCCCGGCGGGACAGCCATCTCGCTCGGCATGTCGATGCCCATCGCCGTCGCGACCCGGTTGAAGCACTGGAACCCGCCGCGCAGGCACAGCCGGGCCGGGACGGTCGGCGCGATCTCGGGGGACAGCGAGAGGAACAGCGAGGCGGAGTCCAGCACGGCGAGCAGCGCGGTCGCCCAGGACGACAGCGCGCCGGGGGAACGGAACCGGACAAGCGGCAGGTAGGTGGTGTGGCTTTCCGACACGTCGGCGGCCCAGCGTTCCCACTGGGCGTACAGGTCGGGCATCGTGTCCAAGGTCGAGCCGGAGCCGAGCCCGTAGTGGGTTCTGGCCAGCAGCTCGGGGCCCCAGGACGGGATGCCGGCCCGCGCGTTGAGCAGCGCCACCTCGGTCTCCCTGCGGTTGAACGCCGCGTACAGGGTGGGCAGGTAGGCGATCTGCAGGGTGACTATGACCAGGCCGCTCGCCGCGGCGAGGAAGACGATCGCGGCGGGTACCGCGCCAGGGGGTTCGGCGAAACCCAGGGTGAACATCGAGGACCCGGCGTCGGTGAAGGCCGACGCGGCGCCACGGGCCGCGAACGGCCAGAGCAGGAAGCCGTACCCGACGAAGACGACCCCCAGCCAGGCGACAAGCTGGGCCATCAGCAGCGCCGCCGCCTGGGTGGCGAGCAGCCGGTCGCGCCGCTTGTACTCATCGATGCGGCTGAGCAGCGCCTGGTACGTCATGTCCACGGCCTTGTCCACCCAGCGCATCAGCCGGCCGCTGACCGAGCGCGACACGATCAGCGTGCCGACCACGCTGCCGATGGCGGTCAGCACGAGCAGCCCGCCGATCACCGCGGCCACCGTCCGGGCCGCCTCCGGAACTATCACGCCTTCTCCCCGGGGTCCCTCGCGCCGTGCTTGCGGCCCGGCACTTGCAGCGTCATCTCGACCCGGGCGGTGAGAACGTCGGGGCGGTTGCGCAGCGCGGCGGTTAGCACGAGGTCGAAGTGGTTGTGCAGCGGGCGATAGCGTAGCCGGTTCGGCACCGCCACCGGGATCAGCACCATGATCTGCTCGGAGTGCTGTTCGCCGAGCTCGTCGACGAAGGCGAGCAGGGGGTCGGCGACGGAGGCGTACTCGGTGCGCAGCAGTCGCAGCGGCACGCCGGGGTTCCAGCTGGCCCACTCCTCCTGGATCTTGCGCGCCTTGTCCGCCCCGCGGGTATCGCCGCCCTCCCCGGTTGCCTCCTCTGGGATCGAGGTGACGGCGATGACCTGATCGCTGATCGACAGCGCGGCCGATATCCCGCGCTCGGCCAGCCGGGAGACGCTGGCTATGGGGACGACGACGATAGTGGGTCTGGCCTGGGGCCTGGCGGGGGTGCGATCGAAGCCGAGCATCTCCGCGGCCAGGTGGTAGTACCTGTGGATCCTGGTGAACAGGAAGATGAAGCTCGGCACCGCCGCCACCACCACCCAGGCGCCCTCGGTGAACTTGGTGATCAGGAAGATCACCGTGGCGGCGGCCGTCACGATCGCGCCGGTGCCGTTGATCATCGCCCGGCGCCGCCAGCCTGCGGGGCGGTGCCGCCACCAGTGCACGACCAGGCCGGACTGGGACAGCGTGAAGCCGGTGAACACGCCGATCGCGTACAGCGGGATCAGGGTGAGGGTGTTGCCGTCGACCGCGATCAGCAGCGCCGCGGCCAGGATGGCCAGCGCCCAGATGCCGGACGCGAACACCTGCCGGTCATCGCGCAGCGCGAACAGATGCGGCAGGTAGTTGTCCCTGGCCAGCAGGCTGGCAAGGACCGGCAGGCCGCCGAAGGAGGTGTTGGCCGCCAGCGCGAGGACGACGGTGATCGTCACGGACAGCACGTAGTAGGCCCAGCCCCTGCCGACGGCCTCGCCGACGATCTGGCTCAGCACGGTCTGCCCGGACCTGGGCCCGATGTGCCAGCGGTCGGCAAGGATAGCCAGGCCGAGCAGCAGCACGCCGAGGATGGAACCCAGCAGCACCTCGGTGATCTTGGCTCTTTTCACCCGAGGTTCCTTAAACAGCGGCACGCCGTTCGCGATCGCCTCCACGCCGGTCAGCGCGCTGCACCCGGCGGAGAACGCCTTCAGCACGAGCAGCACGCTCACCGCCTCGAGGGCCTTCGCGGGCAGCTGCGAGCGGGCCGGCTGGGTGGCGTGCAGGGCCAGCGGGTGGATCAGGCCGATCGCGATCACGATCATCAGCCCGATGATGAACACCATCGTGGGCAGCAGGAAGCCACGGGCCGCGTCGGCCAGGCCGCGCAGGTTCAGCAGCATGATCACGGCGAGGATGGCCAGGCAGATCGGCACGGTGGCCGCGGTCAGGCCGGGGAAGGCCGAGGTCAGCGACGCGACGCCGGCCGCGATGGAGACCGCGACGGTCAGCGTGTAGTCCACCACGAGCGAGGCGCCGGCGAGCAGGCTGGCGCCGGCCCCCAGGTTGTCCCGCGACACCGCGTAGGCCCCGCCGCCGCCCGGGTAGGCGTCGATCACCTGGCGGTAGGAGAACACCAGGATCGCGAGCAGCGCCACGATCGCGATCGTGATCGGCAGCACCAGGTGCAGGGCGGTGGCGCCGGCCACGGCCAGCACGGCGATGATCGCCTCCGGGCCGTAGGCGACCGATGTCAGCGCGTCAAGGGACAGCGCCGGCAGCCCCTCCACCGGGGTGATCTGCTCCCGGGACACGTCCCGTGCGCGCAGCGGCGGCCCAACCAGGAAACGCCACAGCGACCTGGGCATCGCCTGCCCGCTGTGCCCGTCCCGTCCGCCCTGCCCGTCCTCGCCCGACACGGGGGTAGCCTATGCAATCGCCGTGCGCGAACCTGGGCCGGCCGGGTCAGTGGCCCGGCTTCAGCCTGGATTCCAGGATGCGGGCGCGGGAAGCGCGGCTCGGCTCGGGCGCGTTCATCTGTCATCGATCATCGTTTCCCGGGAGGGTGACTGATGGATGAAGGCCAGCGGGGCACCGGCCCCGGAGTTATCGCCGAGGACGGCTGCGCCGTCGACTTCTACGCCCTGCTGCCGGTCTTCGGGGAGCCGGAGATCGTGCACGGGGCCGTCCCGGAGGGCGCGTCGATCCTCGAACTCGGCTGCGGCACGGGCCGCATCCTGCGGCCGCTGGCCGCGCTCGGGCACCCGGTGGTCGGCGTGGACGAATCGGCCGAGATGCTCGCCCGGGTCCCGGACCTGCCGACCTTCCAGTCCTCGATCCAGGAGGCGCGCCTGGGTCGCAGCTTCGGCGCTGTCCTGCTGGCCAGCACGATGATCAACGTCGATCCGACGCTGCGGCACCAGTTCCTGGTCACCTGCCGCGAGCACCTGGACGGCGACGGGGTGGCGGTGTTCCAGCAGAATCCGCCCGGCTGGTTCGAGACCGTGGAGCAGGCGCCCCGGGTGCGGGAGGATCCCGGCGGGATCACCCGGATCGTCCGGTCGGCCCGCAGGGAGCCGCCCCGGATGTTCCTGGAGGTCGAGTACCAGGTCGGCGACCGGGTCTGGACGCACGCGTGGGGAAGCTACGAGATCGGCGAGTCCGAACTATCCGGGGACCTGGCCTCGGCCGGACTCGCCTTCGACCGCTACCTGACCGACGACCACTCCTGGTTCACGGCGCGCCCGGTTTCCTGACGCCGCTCGCGGAATGCCATGGCGCCGGCGGGCCGGCAAGGCACTGGGAGACCGCTTCGAGGACACCGGCCGGCTCCCCACGGGCCTAGCGGGCCTGGCGGGCCTGGCGGCCGATGAGTTCTGGCTGCGCGAACCGTCTACGCAGCATCGGGCAAGCGAACCGGAGGTGCTGAGCGTGCGTAAGGTCGTCGTGTACGAACTGTTGTCACTCGACGGCGTCGCCGAGGATCCCGACTCCTTCATCACCGACTGGGACGACGCGATGGACGCCAACCTCGCTGCCGTGATCGCGGCGCAGGACGCGGTCATCCTCGGTCACCGCAGCTACGGCGAGTGGGCTCAGTTCTGGCCGGGCAGCGATATCCAGCCGTTTGCGACGTTCATCAACGGGGTCGCGAAATTCGTCGCGACATCCGCACCGCTCCAGCCGCAGTGGGCCAATGCGACTGCGGTCGACGGCGGGCTGGCCGAATTCGCCCGTGACCTGAAGGCCCGGCCGGGCGGCGACATCGGAGTCCACGCCAGTATCTCGGTGGCCCAGGCACTGCTCGCCGCAGGTGTCGTCGACGAGCTCAGGCTCGTGATCGCGCCGAGGATCGCCGGCAGCGGGCGAAGGCTACTCGACGGGTTGCCGCCGATCCAGCTCGAATCGATCCGAAGCTCCACCGCACCGAGTGGCCATCTGCTTGCCGACTACCGCGTCCTGCACGCCGATTGACGCTAGGAGCGTGGCGCGCTGGCGGGTACCGGGCCGCCGCACAGGAAGTTCCCGTACGGGACCGGGGGACGGTTGGCGGGCGGGGGCATCCTGGCGCAGTGCGACTCCAGCCAACGCACCCGCGGGTCCGGGCCCTCCGGTGCTACAGGCAGCACGAATAGCCGTACGTAGCCGCGGCTGATGTCGGCCTGCAGCGTGGCGAGCGTCGGAGACGGCACGTTGCCGAGGTAGCCGCCGATCGGCAGCACCTCCCTGCCGCTGTACAGGATGTAGCTCTGCGCGTACCCGGACGTGTCGGCGGCGAACAACGCGTCACCCGGTGGCGTGATGGACTCCAGCCGCTGGATTGCGGTGGTGAGCGCGGGCGCGTCGGTGGCCAGGAGGTGGCTGATGCGCACCGCCCGCGCCGATTCGAACGGGGTGTCAAACGGACCCAGCCCGCGGCCGACGCAGCTCACGGACGCCGCGGCGGGCAGCAGGAGCACGGCGGCGAACGCGACCGCGGTCGGGCGCCCGGCCTTGCCCGGTCCCGGTCCCGGCTCCGGCTCCGGCTCTGGCAGCAGCAGCAAGGCGACGGCGCCTGCCGCCACGACCAGGGCCACCACCGTGAGCACGACGGGGGCAGACGCCGTCCCTGACATGAGGTAGGCGCCGTAGCCGACGCAGCCGAGCACCGTCGCTGCCGCGATCCGGCGCACCCGGGCCGGCCAGGGGCGAGGTCCGCACGCGGCGATGCCGGCGGCGCACAGCGCGGCCACCGCGGGAACCAGCGCGGCGACGTAGTACGCGTTGAGGTACACGCCGACGCTGAAGAAGACCGCGAGGACCAGCCACCAGCCGCCCCACAGCACGACGGCGGCGCGCAGCGGGTCGCGCCTGCCCTGGCGGCGCCGGGAGACGAGCACGCCCGCCGCGCCGACGACGGCCGCCGGCAGCAGCCAGCCGCTGTCGGCAGCGAACGGGCCGGCCAGCAGCCGGTGCCAGCTTGGCCTGATGCCCAGGGTCTCGGCGGTCGGCAGCTGCCCGCTCTCTACCGCCGCGGTCAGCAGCGGTGACGGCGGCCCGGCGATGCTCTTCCAGTCCCCGGTGAGCCGACCCAGGCCGTTGTAGTCGAAGACCTGCGTGTACACCGAGTCGTTCGCGCTGCCGTCCACGTACGGCCGGTCCTGCGCAGGGACCAGCGAGACCGCCGTCATCCAGGACAGCGAGACCACGGCGGTGACCAGCCCGGCCAGCGCGACGTGCGCGCACCTGGTGCGCAGCCGTGCCGCGGGAGCGGCGAGCAGGTAGGCGGCGGCCAGCGCGGGCAGCGCCAGCCAGGCCTGGATCATCTTCGCCTGGAACGCCAGGCCGACCCACACGCCTGCCAGCAGCAGCTGCCGCAGCGACCCGGAAAGCAGCGCGGCGGACGTGGCGTCGGCGGCGAGCACGAGCAGCAGGATCAGCAGCGAGTCCGATATGTTGCCGCGGCCCAGCAGCACGGTGACGGGCGTGACGGCGAGCACGACCGCGGCGGTCAGGCCTGCCGCGGGCCCGGCCAGCCGGCGAACCGCCCGGTACAGCACCAAGACGGTGAGCACGCCCTCGACCACCTGCGGCAGGACCAGCGCCCAGATGTGGAAGCCGAAGACCCGCAGCGACAGCGCCTGCACCCACAGCGCGCCCGGCAGCTTGTCGACGGTGATGGTCCCGGCCGGATCGAACGCACCGAAGATGAAGTCGTGCCAGCTCTCCGACATGCTGCGGGCCGCCGCGCCGTAGAACGACTCGACGCTGGCACCGGCCATGCCCCAGCCGTACGCCAGCGCCGCGAGGGCGGCGACCGCCAGCAGCGCCGGCCTGGCCCAGGCGGGCTGATCCGCCGGCGAGCGCCATGGCGTCACGAGCCGGCGCCAGCGAGGTTCTCCTGATGCAGGCACCGGCGCTGGCGCTGTTTCCGGGGTAACCGGCGTTCCCGTCCCCACCTGCCCAGTATGGCGCCCGAGTGCTGGCTAGGCTGGATGGCGTGTCCGATCACTATCGTGCGCCTGGCTGGTTCACCCGCAACGTCTTCAACCAGCTGGTGGCGGTGCTCACCGGGCTGGGCGTCAGCGTGCTCGGCTCCCGCGTCCTTGCGGTGCGGGGACGGACCAGCGGCGAATGGCGGACGACGCCGGTAAACCTGCTGACCTTCGAGGGCCGGCGTTACCTCGTCGCGCCGCGCGGCGAGACCCAGTGGGTACGCAACCTGCGGGCAGCAGGAACCGGTGAGCTGCGACTTGGCAAGCGGGCCGAGAGCTTCCGCGGCAGGGAGCTGACCGACGAGGAGAAGGTACCGGTCCTGCGCGCCTATCTGAGGCGGTGGAAGGCAGAGGTCGGGATCTTCTTCGAGGGCACCGGGCCGGACTCGAGCGACGACCAGATCCGCGCCATCGCGCCCAAGCATCCGGCCTTCGAGGTGCTTCCTGCCAATTAGCCTTTTTCGATGGGTTCGAGGAATTCGAGCCTGTTGCCGTGCGGGTCCGCGGAGTAGAAACGGGAGGGGCCGGCCCGGCGTCCGGCGGTAAGCTCGCCGCCCGGCCTGGCGTGAGGCCGGTGTGTTCCGCCGCGAACGCGAGCATGTCGGCGAACTCCGCGGCGACCATTCGCCTTGGCTTGCCGAGCCCGTGCCCGGTCGCCGCCTCGATCCGGAGCAGGACCGGCGCGTCGCATGCCTGGTCGTGCTGCAGCTCGGCGCCGAACTTGTAGCTGTGGGCCGGTGCCACCCGGTCGTCGTGGTCACCGGTGAGGATCAGCGTCGCCGGATAGCAGATGCCCGGGCGGAGGGCGTGCAGGGGCGAACGGGGGTACAGGAACGCGAAGTCTTCCGCCACGTCCGGGTCGCCCTCCTCCGGGATCCACGAGGCGCCGATGGTGAACTTGTGGAACCGCAGCCTGTCCAGGACGCCGACCGCCGGCAGCGCCACCGCCGCCAGGTCTGGCCGCTGCGTCATCACCGCCCCGACGAGCAGGCCGCCGTTGCTGCGGCCGTGCAGCGCAAGCTGGCCATGCGTGGTGACGCCGGTCGAGATGAGGTGCTCGCCGACCGCGATGAAATCGTCGAAGACGTTCTGCTTGTGCTCCCGCCGGCCGGCCTCGTGCCACTGCCTGCCGTACTCTCCGCCGCCGCGCAGGTTCGCTACCGCCAGCGCGCCGCCGCCTGCCAGCCAGGCCGGCCAGGCCGCCATGAACGATGGCGTGATGGCCAGGTTGTACCCGCCGTAACCGTAGAGCAGGGTGGGCAGCGCGGACCCGGCGCCGGCCGGGCGCAGCAAGAAGTACGGCACCGTGGTCCCGTCGGCGCTGGCCGCCAGCCGGCGCTCGATGGTGACGTCGGGCACCGGCGCTGTCCTGTCCGTGAGGACCAGCGGATCAGCCCGGCCGGTGAGCAGGTCGACCCGGTAGGCACGGGTGCCGCGGACGAACGACTGGACGCCGAGGAAGCACTCCTGGCCGTCCTCCTCGGCACGGACTTCGCTGACCGATCCGGGTTCGCCGAGATCCACCTCGCCAAGCTCGGTTCCGGCAGCATCGAACCGCAGGACACGGTGCCGGGCATCGTGCAAGTAGACCGCGAGGAAGCCGCCGCCGGCCCGTTGGGCCCGTTGCAGGACGTCGTCCCGTTCGGGGATCAGCTCGGCCCATGCGCCGGTGCCGCCGGACTCCACCAGGGCCAGGTCGGCCGCCACTACCTTGCCGCGCGGAGCGTCGTCGTCGGTGACCAGGTAGAGCACGCCGTTCTGCAGGCCGGCCGGCTCGAAGCGGGCCCGCGGCTCGGTGACCACGTGCACGACGGGTCCCACGGCGCCGTCTGCCAATCGCCTGGCCTGCACGAGGCGCTTGCGTTCGGATCCGGGCGTGATGACCAGGATCAGCCACCCCTCCGCGAAGACGTACGGCCAGGCAAGCAGGCGCGGGCTGTCCGGCCGGTAGATCAGCTCGTCGTCATCGCGGCCGAGCCGGTGCAGCATCAGCTGGCCCGTGCCGAGCGCCGTCGGGTCGTCGCCTGCGGCGCGGCCGTGTTCCGGATAGGTCCAGTAGAAGAACCCCGAGGAGTCCGGTGTCCACTCCGGGGGCATGAACTTCGCATGCGGCACCACGTCCGCGGTGTCCGCCGCGGACTCCACGGCACGGACCCGTAGCCGTATCCAGTCGCTGCCGGCCTCGCTGACCGCGTACGCGACCCACTTGCCATCCGGGCTGAGCACCACGGCGCGCAGCGACGCCGTCCCGTCCGGGGAGAACTCGGCCGGATCGATCAGCACGCGCCCGCCGGCTGCCAGGGTCGTCAGGTCGTCCGCCACCGTGACTACGTCCTGGTCCTGGCTGCCGTCGTTGCGATCGAGCAGGTAGCGTCCGCCGCGGGGGCGCGGCACGCCGGCTCGCGGCACGCCCAGGATCGCGCCGAGCCGCTCGCGGAACCAGCCCCGGGAGGCGAGGCCAGCCAGGTACTCTTCCGTGACGGCATGCTGGGCGGCCACCCACTCCCTGGTACGCGCGGAGTCGGGATCCTCCAGCCACCGATAGGGATCGGCAACGTTGACGCCGTGCAGCATCTCGACGACCGGATCGCGCTCCGAGCGCGGGTAACGCATATGGGGCTCCAGTAATTGCAGAGTTGCGGGCCGATGTCCGCCACCGACACTATCCTGCGTGGTTTATGGTTCAGGGCGAATGGGAGGCAGGCCCGAGGCACACGCTGGCGAACGTGACTCGGGCGGGGCCAGTCAGGTATTATCCATTATTCCGATATGAATAGGCTGGATTGGAGGACTCATGCTGCTGCCGCGGGGTGACGAGCGGGGTGTCGTCGCTATCGAGCCGCCGGGCAAGGGGGCCGGGTACTGGGCGGGAGCGGCAAGCGCGATCGGCGGCGGCGAAGAGATCTTCCTTGCCTACCGGCTCAGGCGGCCGATCGGGCGGGGACGCGGTTACGCCGTGACGGTGGCGCGGTCGGCGGACGGGGTGCGGTTCCAGCCGCTGCTGACGGTGGGCAAGGATCAGCTGGGCGCCGAGTCGCTGGAGAGGCCCGCGCTGGTGCGCACGCCGGAAGGGCGGTGGCGGCTCTACCTGAGCTGCGCGACCCCGGGGACCAAGCACTGGCGGGTGGAGATGACCGAGGCCGCGCACCCCGGGGAATTCGACGTCAGCGACCGCAAGACCGTCTTGCCCGGGGACGTCAAGACCGCGGTGAAGGACCCGGTGATCCTCCATCATGGCGGGCGGTGGCACCTGTGGGCGTCGTGCCACCCGCTGACCGATCCGTTGCAGGCGGATCAGATGACTACCGAGTACGCCACCAGCGACGACGGGCTGAGCTGGACGTGGCACGGGACCGCGCTGAGCGGGACGCCCGGGCGGTGGGACTCCAGGGGGACGCGGGTCACCGCGGTGCAGCTTGACGGGGACACGGTGACGGCCTACTACGACGGGCGGGCGAGCGCGGCGGAGAACTACGAGGAGCGGACCGGGGTGGCGACCGGGACGGACGGCGCGGCGCTCACCGGCCTTGGCGACGGGCCGCTGGCATCCTCGCCGTATCACGGCGGAGGGTTGCGGTACCTGAGCATCGTGCCGCTACCCGGCGGCCGTCACCGGCTGTACTACGAGATGACCAGGGCAGACGGATCGCACGCGCTACTCACCGAGCTGCGCTGAGGACGACCCCGAGGGCGAGACCGAGGCGGGCCGCCCGTTCCTGGCTTGACCCTGCCCGGCCGGCCTGCCGCCGACCATGCCGCCAGAGCGCTCCCGCGGGCGCACCCAGTCGCTGAAGTCCTCGCCGAGGACGCTCTCGAGGAGCCTGATGTCGGCCTCGAACCGCGGCACGAGCTGCTGGCGCTGCTGCCAGCTCAACGGCTGGCGCTCGCGGCTGTGCCGCTGCAGGAATCGCTCGAGCGGGCCGGTCAGCGTGGCAGCGGTCAGGCCGGGGATCCAGCTGCCCAGCGCGCTGGCCGCCCGCTGGGCCACCGACACGGCACGGTGCGACGCGGTGGATTCGGGGTGGGAGGTGACGTTCTGCCGCGGTATCTCGGTCAGCAGGCCCGGCTCGACGCCGAGGAACGCGCAGATCCGGTCCAGGGTCTGCGCGGGCTCGTCGACGAGCAGCCGGTAGCGCAGGACGAGGACCTGCTCGCGGGGGAACAGCGTGAACAGGTACTCCAGTTGCTCGCCGTAGCGGCCCAGCCCGGCGTAGTGCCAGAAGCTGGCCCAGCCCGCGGCGATCCGCCGCTCCTCCTGGCCGCAGGCCCGCACGAAGTCGCCGACCGGCTCGAGGCCCGCCGACCACAGATGGGTCCAGTTGGAGTGCGCCCGTTCCACCGGATCGCGGACGATCACGATCAGCTTGGCATCGGGAATGGCGGTGCGTATCCGCTGCACCGCGGCGCGGTCGTAGAGGTAGAGCGGGGTCGACTCGCCGCGGAGGGTACCGGGCGGGGCCGGGTCGAACAGGGCCTCGTAATCCGCGCGGCGCCATACATGCTCGCGGTAGGTCAGCGCGTCTCCCGGGCCGCCCTTGGTGGGCGGCGGGCCGTCGGTGAGGAAGAACTTGGGCTCCTTGATCGGTGACATGTAGAGCCCAGGGTGCCGGGCCAGCGCCGCGTGCAGCGCCGTGGTGCCCGCCTTCGGAGCGCCGATCACCAGGAAATCGGGCATCGACACGGGGCCTCCAGGGAAGCGAACTAAATATTACCGGTCAGTTTAGTTAGTAATACAGACTCCGGCTACCTCTACCTGTACCCCTACCCGTACCTGGGGAGAGTGGGCCTGGCCCTAGGGTGGGCTGACGGATAGGGAAGGGAGCCGGCATGGCGGAGATTGTGTCGCGGGTCGACATCGGCCGGGGCGCCGACGAGGTGTTTGCCTATGTCACGGATCCCTCGCGGTTCGGGGAGTGGCAGGACGGGGTGGTCGAGGCGCACATCGAGGGCGACGGAACGCAGCGGGCCGGATCACTGTGCGTGATGACGCGGCAGATCGGCGGGAAGGACAGGACCTCGACGTCGGAGATTACCGAGATCAGCCCGCCCAGGACCTGGGCCATTCGGGGAATCGACGGTCCCATCAGGGTGAATGTGCGCGTCAGCGTGGACCCGATCGGGGACGGCACGCGATCGCGGGTCACGATCAGGGTCGAATTCACCGGTTACGGGATCGGCAGATTGATCGTTCCCGTGGCGATCGGCCAGGCACGCAAGGAAGTGCCGGAGAGTTGCGAGAAGCTGAAGAAGCGGCTGGAGAACCACGGGAAAGGCTAACCACCTGGGCCTGGTTCGCGGACCTGGGTGACGAACCACTGCTCGTTCGGCATAAATGAAAAAAGAGGCCGACCACCGCGGCGCTGACGGGGTGAGCCGACGGTCATCGGGGCGGTCTTTGGTCTGGATTACTGACTCTGGAGACGCCACAATGCGGATATAACTCATCTGCACCTGATGTCGCAGAAGCGGAGCCGACATGACCGATCGATCCGCAGTTCCCGTCAACGTGGCCGATCAGGCGCCCGGAGAGCTTGAGCCCGACGCGATCGGGGTAGTGCAGGACACCGTCATCGGCATGGCTGCCTCGGCGCCGGCCGCCTCGGTTGGGCTGACGATCGCGGCCCTCGCCGCCGCGGCGGCGTACGGCAGCGGGCCGGTCATCATCCTGACCGCGATCCCCATGCTCATCATCGCCAACGCCTACCGGCGGCTGAACATGTGGAGCGCCAACGCCGGCGCGTCGTTCGAATGGGTGGGACGGGCGATCAACCCGTACCTGGGCTACCAGACCGGATGGCTGATGGTGGCCGCCTACATCCTCGGCACGATAAGCGGCGTCGAGATCCTCGCGCCGACCGTCCTGGCCGCCTTCGGGAACAATTCGAATAACACCTGGGGCAATATCGGCATCGACACCGCGCTCGGGCTGATCGTTCTGGTCATAGCCGTTATCGGAATCAAGATCACGGCGCGCACCCAGGTCGGGATGGCGCTGATCGAGTACGTGATCCTGATCGGATTCGGGATCGCAGGGCTGATATTCGTGGCCTCGCACGGGCATGGCAGCTATCCGATTACCAGCGGCTGGTTCAATCCGGACGGGATCGGCGGGCACGGCAGCGCGGCGGCCGGGTTCCTCATCGCGGTGTTCATGTTCACCGGGTGGGACGGGGCCATCTACGTCAACGAGGAAACCACGCGGCGGCACACCAACCCGGGCAAGGCGGTGCTGATCGCGGTCGCGTTGCTCGCGGTGATCTACACGCTGGCCACGGTGGGCCTGCAGGGCGTCATCTCGCCGGCCAAGCTGCAGAGCTCAGCGTCCCCGCTGGTCACCATCGCCCAGGCGATGGGCGGCGGCGGGTGGGCGAAGGTGCTGGCGCTGTCGGTCGCGCTGTCGGCGATCGCGAGTACCGGCGCCGGGATCGTGATCACGGCGCGGATCGTGTACGGCATGGCCGAGCGGCGGGTGCTGCCGCCGTCCCTGGCCATCGTGTCGCGGCGGTTCGCCACCCCGGTCGCGGCCAGCGTGGTGGTCGGGTTCTTCGTGATCGCGATCACCTGGGTGTACCTGCTTGCCACCTCGGTGCAGAACGCGTTCACCTACGTGGTGGACGCGACCGGGCTGCTGTTCTCCGCGTTCTACGTGCTCACCGCGCTGGCCACCATCGTGTACTACCGGCGGCGCATCCTGGCGCGGCCCTGGGACCTGGTGTGGCTTGGCGTGCTGCCGCTTGGCGCGGCGGTCTTCCTCGTCTGGATCATCTTCCGGTCGATGCAGCTGGCGGGCGCGCCGGAGAACTGGTCGATTCTCGGCGTCGTCGGCGTCGGCGTGATCTTGATGTTCGTCGCGCGGTTCGGGCTGCGCTCACCGTTCTTCGGCATCGCCCGCGAGAGCGGCGACGCGTAGCAGCGGGAGCGCGACCAGCAGGGACAGGCCGCACAGCACGCCCGCGACCACGTAGGGGGCGCGCAGGCCCGCCGCGTGCGCGACGAAGCCGCCGGCCAGCGCGCCGACCGGCATCAGGCCCCAGCCGAGCATGCGGTAGACGCTGTTGACCCGGCCGAGCAGGCGCGCGGGCACGATCTGCTGGCGGAGGCTGACCGTGACCACGTTCCACAGCGCGACGCCGAACCCCTGGCCTGCCAGCAGGACCGCCGCCACGACCGCGTCCGGGGCCAGCCCGATGCCGACGAAGACGGCGGCGTCGATCGCCCCGCCGAGGACCAGCGAGGGCAGCATGCCGAGCCTGGCGGTCAGCTTGGGGCTGACCAGGCCCCCGATCACGCTGCCCACGGCCGTGGCGGCGAGCAGCAGGCCGTAGCCCCTGGTGCCGACGTGCAGCGTGACCGTGGCCAGCAGGACCAGGATGGCCTGGCCCATCTGGTTGGCGAAGTTGTAGACGCCGAGCAGGACGGCGACCACGCGCAGCAGGCGGTGCCTGGTCAGCCAGCGCAGGCCCTCGCGGATCTGGGTGCGGATCTTGGTTTCCGTGTCCCGGCCTGTCTTGGCGGTCTTGGGCAGCGTGGCGACGAGCGCGGCCGAGCCGGCGAAGGAGGCGGCGTCCAGGCCGAACGGCAGCGCGGCGGCGGCGGCGAACAGCAGGCTGCCGACCGGCGGGCCGATGAACGACTCCCCCACCGTCAGGCTGATCTGCTGGCTGCCGTTGGCCTTCGCCAGGAGTTCGGGCGGCACCAGGGCGGGGAGCACGGCCTGCGCGGCGTTGCTGAAGATGACCTCGGCGCAGCCGAGGCCGAATGCGGCCAGGCCGAGCACCGCGATGCTCGCCTGGTGGAAGACGATCCCGATCGTGACCGCGGCCACGATCGCGGCCTGGACGGCCTGGGACCGCCACATCAGCGTGGCGCGGTCGTGCCGGTCGACGATCGCGCCGGCCGGCAGCGACAGGAGCATCCAGGGCAGGTAGAAGGCAGCGGTGACGACCGAGACCAGGCGCGGATCCCTGGTGATGGCGACGGCGAGCAGCGGCAGCGCGGCCACGAACGCGCCGTCCCCGGTGCTGCTGATCGCGTTAGCCCACCAGATACGCCAGTAGTGCCGCCCGAGCCTCGGCTTCTGGGTGGCCTTGGGGTCGGCCCTTGTCTCGGTCATGCTCGCCAGGATGGGCATGCAGAGGGCCGGCCAGCTACGGTTAAGTCCACTGCTTAATCCTCGGTTCGGGTATGGCGATGAAGCTGACGCTGGAATTGGACGTGGCGGACCTTGCCGCGAGCAGGTTCGCGATCTCGCCGCTGAGCGAGACGAGCAGGGCGATGCTGCTGCTGGCCAACCCGAGGCCGCCCGCGGTCAACCTGCCGTGGGTCCGCTGGGCCCGGGCGCAGCTTGACCGGCGAGCGCTGCGGATGGCAAGGACGTGGCCGCTCATCGTGAACGGCCTGACCGTCTATCCGGAGTTCCTGGTGCCCGCGCCCGCCGTCAGGGCGCCGGGAATCGACGCCGAGCTGGCCCGGGTGCGCGCGACACCCGCCGAGCCGGTCCAGGCCAGCCTGCGCCGGGTGTTCGGTGAGGACCCGTGGCCGGACAGCGCGACTGAGCTTTTCGAGCGACCGCGGGAATCGCTGGCGGAGATAGCCGCCGAGCTTGCCGAGTTCCACGACCGGCTCATCGCCCCGCACTGGGAGAGGATCTGCTCCGTTCTCGACGCCGACATTGCCTACCGCGCCGGGCTGCTTGCCGGTGGCGGTGCACGGTCGCTGTTCGGCGACCTGCATCCTGACCTGCGCTGGTCGGGCGGGACGCTCACCCTGGACGACAGCGACGAGAGCCCGTCGCCTTTCCGGGTCATGCTGGGACCTGACGGGGTAGTGCTCATGCCGAGCGTGTTCAACTGGCCGATTGTGTCGCTGAGCAGGGCAACCAGTTCCCAGACCACGCTGATCTACCCGGCTCGGGGGACCGCGGCGGTGTGGGAGGGCGGCGTCTGCGGGGTGGTGCCCCGGCCCGTGGAGGACCTGTTGGGTCCGGCGCGGGCGCGGCTGCTCGGCGCGCTGCGGTCGCCGGCCACCACGAGCGCGCTGGCCCTCCGGTTCGGGGTTACCGCTTCGGCGGTCTCGCAGCATCTGGCGGTGCTGCATCGCGGCGGGCTCGTGGACCGGCAGCGATCCGGGCGCATGGTGCTGTACCAGGCCTCGGAGCTGGGGCTTGGGCTGCTCGATCGTCCGGCTGGGTCATGAGGGCGGTCGTGTACTCCGGGTACGGGGTCATGCCCTCGGTTGCGGACGTGGCCGCCCCGGTCTGCCCGGCGGACGGTGTCGTGATCGCGGTGGGCGCGACCGGGGTGTGCCGGTCGGACTGGCATGCCTGGCGGGGGCACGATCCGGTGACGCTGCCGCACATCGGGGGGCACGAGTTCGCCGGGGTGGTGGCGTCTGCGGGGCCGTCGGTCGCCCGGTGGCGGGTCGGGGACCGGGTGACGGCGCCGTTCGCTTGCGGGTGCGGGCGGTGTGAGTTCTGCCTGGGCGGGGACGCGCAGGTGTGCCCTTGGCAGACTCAGCCGGGGTTTACCGGGCCCGGGTCGTTCGCGGAGCTCGTGGCGGTACACGCGGCGGACGCGAACCTGGTCGCGGTGCCGGCTTCCGTGGACTTCGTGACCGCCGCGTGCCTTGGGTGCCGGTTCGCCACCGCGTTCCGTGCGGTCACCGCGCACGGGCGGGTGCGGGCCGGGGAGTGGCTGGCCGTGCACGGGTGCGGCGGGGTGGGGCTGTCGGCGGTTCTCATCGGGACGGCGCGCGGGGCGCGGGTGGTGGCGGTGGACGTGGTTCCCGCGGCGCTGGAGCGGGCGCGGGAGCTTGGCGCGGAGGTGGTCGTGGACGGCAGTTCTGGGGATACGGCGGCGGCGGTTGCGGAGGTTACCGGGGGCGGGGCGCACGTGTCGGTGGACGCGCTCGGGTCGGCGCGGACGGCGGACTGCTCGGTGCGGTGCCTGCGGCGGCGGGGTCGGCACGTGCAGGTCGGACTGCTGCTCGACGGGGCGACGGCGCTGCCGATGGACCTGGTGGTGGCGCGGGAACTGGAGATCTACGGGTCGCACGGGATGGCGGCCGGGGACTACCCGCCGATGATGAACATGGTCGCGGACGGGACGTTGCGGCCCGGGCTGCTGGTCGGGGCGGTGATCGCGCTGGAGGACGCCGGGCGGGCGCTGGCCGCGATGGACGAGCTCGGCGCGACGGCCGGCATGACGGTCGTCCGGCTGCTGGCGGGCTAGGACGCGGGCTTAGGCGGGATCAGCGCCGCCGGTCGTGGTGTTGCTCCTGGTACAGGGCCGGGCGGCGGTCGGCGAGCAGGTCGTTGTCGCCGTCCAGGCTCTTGTCCCTGGCGCTTATCAGGTCGCAGGTCGCGGTCAGCACGGCCGGCCGGTCGGCGAGGACGGGGCCGGCCAGCGGGTAGCCGCCGGGGCCGACGATGACCGAGCCGCTGATCCAGTCCACGCCGCGTTCGGTCCCTGACCGGTCGGCCACCGCGACGAACACCCCGTTGGTGGCGGCCGCGGCCTGGGCCTTGATCACCTCGGCGGGGCGCTCCCCCGTCGGCCAGCTCGCGGCGGGCCAGTTCACCGGGGCCGCGATCAGGTCGGCGCCGGCCAGCGCGGCCAGCCGGGTCCATTCGGGGAACTCCAGGTCGTAGCAGATCATCACGGCGACCCGGCCGAAGTCCAGGTCGACAAGCGGCGGGTGCGCGTCGCCGGGGGTGAAGACGAGCTTCTCCTTGTCCCACAGGTGCGCCTTGCGGTACACGGCCAGGGTTCCGGACGCGTCGACGACGGCCGCGCTGTTGTAGAGGCGGTCGTCACCGCCGAGCTCGCAGAACCCGCCGACGATGACGACCTGGTGCGCGGCGGCGAGGGCGCGCCACTGCCGCAGCGTGACGCTGTCGCCGGCCCGTGAGGCGAGGCCGCGGGCCTCGGCCGGCGCCTTCTCGGGATCGTCGCCGAAGACGTAGCCCGAATCGCACAGCTCGGGCAGGACCACGAGCCGGGCGCCGGCCGCGGCAGCCTCGGCCACCGCGCCGGCCGCGGCCTGCCGGTTGGCGTCGGGCTCACCGATGGTGATCGCCAGCTGGGCGACCGCGATCGTGACGGGCGAGCTGTCCACCGTGTCGCGCTCCGTTCGTTTCGGTTCGTCTCTTCTGGGTTCGTCGCGTGGTCCTTACAGCATCGGTGACGAAGCCGGTCACCGCCATCCCGTACCGTCAGCTGAGGACGATCTGCGAGAAAGGGGTCGCCGGTGACGGCACAGGCGGACGTGGTTGTGGTGGGCGGCGGGCACAACGGGCTGGTCGCGGCGGCGTATCTCGCCAGGGCCGGGCTCACGGTGGTGGTGTGCGAGCGGCGCGGGGTGACGGGCGGCGCGGCGGTGAGCGAGCATCCGTTCGGGCCCGAGTACACGGTGACGTCGCTGTCCTACGTGGTCTCGCTGCTGCCGCCCGACCTCGTGCGCGACCTGCGGCTGGAACAGCACGGCTACCACGTGTACCCGCAGGGACCGTACTTCGCGCCGCGGGCGGACGGCCGGTACCTGCGGCTGCCCGACAACCCGACCTTGCGCCGGGCGGAGATAGCGCGGTTCTCGGTGAAGGACGCCGACGCCTACCCCAGGTACGTCGAGCATCTGGCCGGCATCGGCCGGGTGCTCGGGCCGCTGCTGCACCAGATCCCGCCGCGGCTCGGATCCCGGCGCGCCTCGGACCTGGTCCGGCAGGCACGGCTGCTCGGCCAG
>JASHTQ010000075.1 GCA_030040475.1 Streptosporangiaceae bacterium | reverse complement strand
CCCGGGATGACCGAGATGACGGTGGTGAAGATCAGCACCGACATGCCGTTCCCGACACCGCGGTCGGTGATCAGCTCGCCCATCCACATGATGACCGTGGTGCCCGCCACCATGCAGATCACCATCGTGGCGATGTTGAACACCCCGCCGTTCGGGATCAGCGGGTTCTCGGTCGCCGACCCGCACCCGCCGAACAGCGTGCCAGACCTGGCCAGCTCGATGTACCCGGTGGACTGCAGGATCGCCAGGCCGACGGTGAGGTACCTGGTGTACTGGGTGATCTTCGCCTGGCCCGCCTGCCCCTCCTGCTTCAGCGTCTCCAGGCGCGGGATCACGACCGTGAGCAGCTGCAGGATGATGCTGGCGGTGATGTAGGGCATGATGCCGAGCGCGAACACCGAAAGGCGCAGCAGCGCCTGGCCGCTGAGCAGGTTGACGATGGCCAGCACGCTGGCCGTGGTGGAACCGCTCGACGTCACCGCGTTCGAGCACAGCGTCACGTTCTTCTCGTCGATGCCCGGTGTGGGCAGCGAGGCGCCGAACCGGAACAACACGATGAGGCCCAGCGTGACCAGCATCTTCTTGCGTAGATCCGGCGTCTGGAACGCCCGCACGAAGGCCGTCAGCATGGGCAGTCCTCGGTTCGGTTGATCGGGCAGTCCACGTATCTTACCCGGCACGCCATGCGTTGTCTCCTTTGGTTAGGAGAGCTCGTAACTGTCAGGAGAGCTCGGTGACCGTGCCGCCAGCCCGCTCGATCTTCGCCACGGCGGTGGCCGAGAAGGCGTGCGCGGTGACGCGCAGCGCGACGCCGAGCTCGCCGGTGCCGAGCACCTTGATCAGCTCGCCCTTGCGCGCCGCGCCCTTGGCCACCAGGTTCTCCGGGGTCACGTCCCCGCCGTCGGGGTACAGCCCGGCCAGCCTGCCGGTGTTCACCACCTGGTAGCTGATGCCGAAGCCCGCGTTGGAGAAGCCCTTCAGCTTGGGCACCCGGCGGTGCAGCGGCATCTGGCCGCCCTCGAAGCCGAGCGGGACCTGGGTGCGCGCCTTGGTGCCCTTGGTGCCGCGGCCCGCGGTCTTGCCCTTGGACGCCTCGCCGCGGCCGACCCTGGTCTTCGCCTTGTGGGCTCCGGGGGCGGGCCGCAGGTGGTGCAGCTTGAGGCCGCGCCCCGACGTCGCCTGCTCGCCCGTGTCAGAAGACACTGTGTTAGTCATCTCCGGCTACTTCCTCCACCGTCACCAGGTGGCGCACGGTCTTGATCATCCCGCGGAACTCCGGGCGATCCGGCTTCACGACGACCTGGCCGATCCTGTGCAGCCCCAGCGACCGCAGCGAATTACGCTGCGCGCTGGTACCGCCGATCTTCGACTTGACCTGTGTCACTTTCAGCTGTGCCATTGTGGACTCCTCAGGCCCCTGCTCCGGCCGCGGCCGCGGCGCGCGCCCGCAGCATGGCCGCGGGGGCCACGTCCTCGATCGGCAGGCCGCGCTTGGCCGCGATCTCCTCCGGCCGGTTCAGGCTCTTCAGCGCGGCCACGGTCGCGTGCACGACGTTGATCGGGTTGGACGAGCCGAGCGAACGGGACAGCACGTCGCTGATGCCCGCGCATTCCAGCACGGCACGCACCGGGCCGCCGGCGATGACGCCGGTCCCCGGGCTGGCCGGCTTCAGCAGCACCACGCCTGCCGCGTCCTCGCCCTGGACGGTGTGCGGGATCGTGCTTGCGATCCGCGGGACGCGGAAGAAATGCTTCTTCGCCTCCTCGACACCCTTCGCGATGGCGGCGGGGACCTCCTTGGCCTTGCCGTACCCGACGCCGACCATTCCGTTGCCGTCGCCCACCACCACCAGGGCGGTGAAGCTGAAGCGCCGGCCGCCCTTGACGACCTTGGCCACGCGATTGATCGTGACCACGTGCTCAAGGTAGGCGGCTTGCTTCTCGGCCGCGCTGCCGCGCCGGTCCTCGCGGCGCTCGCGCCGCTCGCCGCCGCCGCTGCCGCGCCGCGGACCTCCTGGCATTAGCCCTTCCTCATCTCTGAATAACGCTCGGCGGCCCGCGAGGGTACCGCGCTAGCAGTTGCCGTGCTCATAGCCGCAGGCCGCCTTCCCTGGCGCCGTCCGCGAGGGCCGCGATGCGGCCGTGGTAGCGGTAGCCGCCGCGGTCGAACACGACCGCCTCGATGCCGGCCTGCGCCGCGCGCCGCGCGAGCAGTTCGCCGACCCGGCGCGCCTTGGCCGTCTTGTCGCCCTCGGCCGCCCGGATCTCCGGGTCCAGGGTCGAGGCCGCGGCCAGCGTGCGGCCCACGCTGTCGTCCACTATCTGCGCGAACATGTGCCGCGCCGACCGATTGACCACCAGCCGCGGCCTGCTCGGGCTGCCGGTGACCTTCTTGCGTACCCGCAGGTGACGACGCACACGTCCGGCCGCGGAGGCTTGCGTACGGGAACGCACCCGCCCGGTGACGCGCGCGTGCGACCTGGTCTTGGTGCCAGCCATGAGTTACTTCCCAGCCTTCCCGACCTTGCGGCGGATCTGCTCGCCTTGGTACCGCACGCCCTTGCCCTTATAGGGGTCGGGCTTGCGGAGCTTGCGGATTTGCGCGGCGACCTCGCCCACCTTCTGCTTGTCGATTCCCTCCACCACGAACCTGGTGGGGGTCTCGACCCGGAAGGAGATCCCCTCCGGCGGGGCGACGGGCACGGGGTGGCTGTACCCGAGGGAGAACTCCAGGTCGCTCCCCCTGGCCTGCACCCGGTAGCCGACGCCGACGATCTCCAGCGTCTTGCTGTAGCCGTCGGTGACGCCGGTGACCATGTTCGCGATCAGCGTGCGGGACAGGCCGTGCAGCGCGCGCACCGGACCCTCGTCGTTGGGCCTGGTCACCCTGATGACCCCGGCTTCCAGCCCGACATCGATGGGGTCGGGCACGGTGAGCTGCAGCGTGCCCTTCGGCCCCTGCACGGTAACCGCGCGCCCTTCCACGTCGACCCGCACCCCGCTTGGGATGGTCACGGGGAGCCGCCCGATCCTTGACATAGCAGCTCCTCCTTACCAGACGTAGGCGAGGACTTCCCCGCCCACGCCGCGCTTCTTGGCTTGCTTATCGGTCAGCAGCCCGCCGGACGTCGAGATGATCGCCACGCCGAGGCCGCCGAGGACCCGGGGCAGGTTGTCCTTTTTCGCGTAGACGCGCAGCCCCGGCTTGGACACCCGCTTGATGCCCGCGATGGAGCGCTCCCGCGAGTTCCCGTACTTGAGGGTGATCACGAGGTTCTTGCCGACCTCGGCGTCTTCAACCCGCCAGGCGGCGATGTAGCCCTCCTGCTGGAGGATCTCCGCTATGTGCGACTTGATCTTGGAATACGGCATGCCCACCGTGTCGTGGTACGCCGAGTTCGCGTTCCGCAGACGGGTCAGCATGTCCGCGATCGGATCGGTCATCGTCATGGCCTTGAGGCCTTCCTCACCGTGGTTTCCCGCCGGTTCTTGAAACACGGCGGGACCTGCGGTGTGCTCGTTGCTGTTGTCGTTACCAACTGGACTTGGTGATGCCGGGCAGTTCGCCGCGATGCGCCATCGTCCGGAAGCAGATCCGGCACAGGCTGAACCTGCGGTAGACGGCCCGCGGGCGTCCGCATCGAGTGCACCGCGTGTAGCCCTGGACCTTGAACTTCGGCGTGCGCTTCTGCTTGACGACCAGCGCCTTCTTTGCCATGGTCAGCCTCTCCTTACCGCTGCGCCCCGTCGGCTGCGGTGGCCGACTCCCTGAAGGGGAAGCCGAGCCGCCGCAGCAGTGAGCGGCCTTCTGCGTCGTTCTTCGCCGTGGTCACCACGGTGATGTCCATCCCCCGCTGCCTGTCCACCTTGTCCGGGTCGATCTCGTGGAACATGACCTGCTCGGTCAGCCCGAACGTGTAGTTGCCGTGGCCGTCGAACTGCCGGTCGGACAGGCCGCGGAAGTCGCGGATCCGGGGCAGGGCGATCGTGAGCAGGCGGTCGAGGAACTCCCACATCCGGTCGCCGCGCAGCGTGGTGTGCGCGCCGATCGGCATGCCCTCGCGCAGCTTGAACTGCGCCACCGACTTCTTCGCCCGGGCGACGGCCGGCTTCTGGCCGGTGATGGTCGTCAGGTCGCGGACCGCTCCCTCGATAAGCTTCGCGTCCCTGGCGGCCTCGCCGACGCCCATGTTGACGACGATCTTGGTCAGGCCAGGGATCTGCATCACGTTGGGGTAGCCGAACTCGTCCTTGAGCGCGGGCGCGATCTCGGCCCGGTAGCGCTCCTTGAGCCGCGGCACCGG
>JASHTQ010000623.1 GCA_030040475.1 Streptosporangiaceae bacterium | reverse complement strand
CGAGACCGCCGCCGCGACGGTCGCGGCCGGCCGCCGCGCCAGCCGCCCGGCCGACCCGATCGCCTCGGCAACGACAGAACGGCCCGCGGACAACGCGGTAACGGGCAGCCGCGACAGCCCGCGCCGCACCAGGTCGTCGCCGGTTACGTCGCGCGGGATCGGCAGCGGCGGCATCGGCCGCGGCGGCGCGTCCCGCTCGGTGTCGTAGACCTGCAAGAACAGCTCGATCCCGCCGACCCCGTCGGTGATCGCGTGGCTGAACTTGCTCAGCAGCGCCGCCCGGCCGCCGTCCAGCCCCTCCACGTACACGACCTCCCACAGCGCGCGCTCCAGGTCCAGCGGCGAGGCCAGGATGACCTCGGCCAGGTCGAGCAGCCGGCGCAGCGTGCCGGGCGCGGGCAGCGCCACCCGGCGCAGGTGGTAGTCCAGGTCGAAGTCCGGGTCGACCACCCACCGCGGCGGGGTGACAGGGACGGACGGGACCACCACCTTCTGCCGCATCCTGATGACCACCCGGCTGGCCCGGTCCATCGCCTCGCGCAGCCGTCCCCAGTCGGCCGGCCGGTCCAGGATCTCCACGCCGAGGAACGCCGAACGCGTCTGCGGCCGTGCCTCGCCGCGATGCAGCAGGTAGTCGAGCGGGCTCAGCTCGTCGGGCGGCGGCTCGGCCATGGCGCTCCCAGGTGACGCGGACGATGTAGTACCGATTAAACGCCCTCCGCGCGACCCCGGTCACGCCGAACCCCGCAGGCGAAGCGCCCAGGGCCGGCCCCGCCGGGCGCCCCTCGCGGCCGCGGCGCCTTCGCGACGCTCGCACCACGGCCCGTTCGGGATAATTGGTCTTCGGGAACCCGAGGGAGGCGTGATGGGCGACGAGGTGCTGGTCGAGCGGCGCGGCGCGGTGCAGGTCATCATCATCAACCGGCCGCAGGCCCGCAACGCGCTGAACGGGGCCGTCGCGGCCGGCATCCGCGACGCCGCCGACGAGCTTGACGCGGATCCGGGGCTGAGCGTCGGCGTGCTGACCGGGGCGGGCGGCACGTTCTCCGCGGGCATGGACCTGAAGGCGTTCCTGGCCGGCGAGGTGCCTTCCTTCCCCGGCCGCGGCCTGTGCGGCATCACCCAGACCCCGCCGCGCAAGCCGCTGATCGCCGCCGCCGAGGGCTGGGCGCTGGCCGGCGGCTTCGAGCTGGTGCTCGCCTGCGACCTGGTGGTGGCCGGCAGCTCGGCGAGGTTCGGCGTCCCCGAGGTCACCCGCGGCCTGGTGGCCGGCGCCGGCGGGGCGCTGCAGCTGGCCCAGCGGATCCCGCGCGCCCTGGCCCTGGAGCTCCTGCTCACCGGCGACCCGGTCACCGCCCCGAGGGCCGCCGAGATCGGCCTGGTCAACCGCGTCGTCGAGGACGGCCAGGCGCTGTCCGCGGCGGTCGACCTGGCCACCCGGATCGCGGCCAACGCCCCGCTGGCCCTGGCCGCCACCAAGCAGATCGCCCACCGCGGCCGCGACTGGACCACCGCCGGGGGCTGGGACGAGGCCGCCGCCCTGATCGCCCCCGTCTTCGCCTCCGAGGACGCCAGGGAAGGCGCCCGCGCCTTCGCCGAAAAACGCCCCCCGATCTGGCAGTCCCGCTAACCCCTCGCGCCCCACCATTTACCCAGAACGAGCCGTGGTATCACGTCCGGCTCTGTGGCACGCCCCTCAGGCCGCTTGTTCAGATCGCCGGTGCGTTCGAGGCGCCGCTCACCACCTCCACCAGCCTGTCGATGAGTGCTACCGATAGCGCTATCATCTAGGCATGGTCGCATTCAACGTGCGAAACGTGCCCGAGCCGGTGGCGGCTGCGCTGCGCGAACGCGCCAGCAGGCACGGACATTCGATGCAGCAGGAACTCCTTCTCATCCTCGAAGCAGCCGCGTCCGAGCCCGTAACCGACGTCACGGCACCGCCGCCGATCCAGCTGAAGACCGCCCGGTCGTCCGGGTCCTCCTCGTGGTCTCGTGAGGAGATCTACGGCGATGACGGTCGCTGACCCCGTCCCGTCCTCGGGCCGGGCAATGCTTGACACCAACGTGCTGCTGGCCGCGACAGACGAGGGCAGGCCAGAACACGATCACGCTCTTGCGGTGGTCAATGTCTGGCCGGCGCGGGGCATGGCGCTGTATACCAGCGGGCAGATTGTTCGTGAGTACCTAGCGGTGGCGACCCGCCCAGCCGAGAAGAATGGTCTGGGTCTGCCGCTGGCCGACGCGCTGGCGAATGTGCAAGCTTTCCGCGGCCGGACGAGCCTCCTCGCGGAGGATGTCAAGGTATCCAACCGCCTGCTCACGTTGCTGGGTGAGGTCGCCTGCGCCGGTAAGCAGATTCACGACGCGAACGTAGTGGCCACCATGCTCGTCCACGGCATCGACACTATCGTCACGATGAACACCAGCGATTTCACCAGGTTCGGACGGTATGTGACATTGTTCGGCCTGACTGGCGAGGCCGTCTGACACATCACCCGGTCAGGCGCCGCTGCCGGCCAGGATGCGGGCGGCTTCCTCGGCGGTCAGGCTTTCCCCGCCGGACCTCAGGGACGGGCCGGCGGGTGCCACACCCGCACGGTCAAGGTGGCCGACCGGCGGACCCTGGTGCCGGGCGGCGGGGACTGGTCGACGATGAGCCCCTCGACGGGCATCGGGCGCGCCGTCAGCTGCACCGTTTCCAGGCGCAGCCCGGCGGCGCCCGCGGCGTACTGGCACGGGCCGGCGAACAGCCCGCGGACGTCGGGGACCAGCACGTGGCGCGACGGTCCGGGGTGCGGGGCCAGCCACTCGGCCAGCGTGTCGAGCGCGGCGAGCACCCCGGCCACCTCGCCGGCCCCGCGGAGCATCACCGGGCTCGGCGGCGACCAGCTCTGCTCCGAGGGGAGCGCCGTCGGCCGGTCCAGGCCTCCGTCGGCCGACCGCAGCCCGGCCTGCAGGTCGTAACGCTCCCGGCTGGCCGGGTCGCCGAGCACGCGCCAGGCCTGCTCGGCCGACGCCCGCGCGCGATCGACGGCGGCCAGCACCTTGGACGAGGCGCCGGAGATCATGTCCGGTCCGAGTAGCCTCATCCTGGCCTGGTACGCCTTCCGGATCTTGCCCGCCGACGCGCCGGGCAGCAGCCCGAGGATGTCGTAGAGCGTCATCGCCCGGCCGGGGGCCGGCGTGGGCAAGGAGGATCACCCGGCGGGGTCGTAGGCCGGGGCGTGCCGCCGCCAGCCGCGAGCGCGTTCGATCTGGGCGGCGAGCGCGAGCAGCACCGACTCACCGCCCGCCCGCCAGCGGCAGGCCCGCCCGGCCGCCGTGACCTCCCCGGACCTGACCGCCGCCGCGATCTGCCCGGCGGGACGCCCGACCCATCCAGCCATGAACACATCATGGCCCCCGCCGGCCGCCGTTACCAGCCGCCGTCAGGAGCTCAGAGCACGCCGAACCGGTCGTAGGCGGCCCGCAGCGTGCTGCCCGCCTCGAGCGCGTCTCGCAGCCCGTCCTCCTTCGACGCCTTCGCCAGCGCCCGGCGGACGGTCTCGTCGGCGAGTTCGGCCGGCACCACGACCGCCCCGTCCGCGTCGGCCACCACCAGGTCGCCGGGACGCACCGGCAGGCCGCCCACCACGGCCGGCTGCCGCCACGCGGTGACGGCGAGGCGCCCCTTGAGGTCCAGCGGCAGCATCCCGCGGCACCACACCGGGTAGCCGATTGCGGCGATGAGGCGCGCGTCACGGCAGTACCCGTCGATCAGCGTGCCGTTGGCGCCGCGAGCCCGCGCGGCGGTGGAGAACAGCTCGCCCCAGCAGGCGGCGCGCGCCGAGCCGCCGGCGGCGACCAGGATGACCTCGCCCGGCCTGACGTCGTCGAGCGCGGCGATCTCGCCGGCGTACGGCGCGGCGGGAATCTCGTCGACCTCGGCGACGAGGAACGGGTTGGCGGCGCCGGCGATCACCTCGCCGGTGCCGAGCGGGCGGATGGCCGGGTCCAGCGCGTGGTCGCGGTGCCCGAGGTCATCCAGGACGTCCGAGACGACCGCGGCGTACAGGCGCCCGCTCGCTCGCTCCC
>JASHTQ010000622.1 GCA_030040475.1 Streptosporangiaceae bacterium | reverse complement strand
CGCCGGTGAGCGCCAGGGCGATCAGCACCGCGGCGGCGATCGCCGCCACGACCGCGCCCGCCGCCGCGGCCTGCACCTGCCTGGTGCGCCAGCGCGGCTGCCGCGGCGGATCGAGCGGCTTGGGGAACCCGTGATGAGCGAACGGCGGTGTCCGCTGCAGCACGGCGGCCCGGTGGGCGACCGCCTCCGGCGTGTCGCTGCTGACCAGCCTGAGCACCTGTTGCCGCAGGCCGGCCGGGGCTGCGATGGCGGGAAGCGCGGCCAGCGGTGCCAGCCCGAGCAGCATCGCGGGGGCCAGTTCGCGCCGCTTGCGCTCGGTGCAGACCGGGCACTGCTCGATATGCCTGTTGAGCCGCTTGCGCATCAGGACGGTCAGCTGCCCGTCCCAGTCCGCCAGCATGGTCATCAGCGCGGCGCAATCCTCGCGCCCGGTCCGGGCGACAAGCAGCGCGCCCAGCGAGGTCTCCAGCTGATCGCGGGCGCGGGAGAGCAGCGCGTGCGCGTGATTGCGGGAGACTCCCAGCACGTCCGCGATCTCGCCGGCCTCGAGTCCCTGCCTGAGCTGCAGCTCGATCAGGTCCTGCTCGCCGGAGTTCAGCCCTCGCACCGCGGAGCGCAGCAGCGTGCGTAGTTCCTCGCGCTCCGCGTCGGCACCGACCTCCGCCGCCTCGTCGGTCACCTCCGGCACCTCGTCGGGTGCCGATACGACCTCGGCGGCGCCTTCGCGCATGCGGCGGCGGCACTCGTTACGGGCCACGGCATAAAGCCACGGCCGGAGCCGGTCACGATCACGCAGTCCCGCCAACCTGCTTGCCGCGATGACAAATGTGTCCTGCACGGCGTCGGCGGCATCCGCCGGCTCGCGCAGCAGGGACCGGCAGTAGGTGTACAGCGGCGACGCGTACTTGTCGTATGCTTCGGCAAGTCCTTCTGGGTCGCCCGCCACAATGGCCGCGACTAGCTCGCTGTCGCGCATATGGCTAAGGTAACCACGCCGTCCTGCCTCATGCACATACCGGCCCACATACGGGCAAGTAACATCCGCTGGGCCCGCTGGACCCGACGGAACGCCGGGAACTCGCCCCCCTCGGCACAAGCTCCCGACGTCCCGACAGCCCCATCCGCTCCCCGCGTATATGAGTCAGGGCAGCCGGGCCCGCCAACACTTTTCTCACGCCGTTTTTCCCGCGCCTACCAGCGGTCAAGATGGGCGGTCAATTCGGCGAGGCGGGCGATGACCGCGTCGGGCGCGGCGCCGTCATACGCGGGCACGTCGGAATTGGGCACAAGCACCGCGCGCATGCCCGCCGTCTTGGCACCGTGAATGTCGTCATAGGGCCGGTCGCCGACGAAAACGCAGGCGTCGGGATCGGCGATCCCGACGGCGGCCATCGCGGCGCGGAACGCCTCCGGATGCGGCTTCACCCACGGGATCTCGCTGGTGTAGACGGCGCCGTCGATCAGGTCGAACACCCCGTCCCTGACGAAGATCTGCTCGTGGGCGCTGCGCGGCCACATGGTGTTGGAGAGCACCCCTACCTTGATGCCCCGCCGCCGCAGCTCGCGAAGCAGCGGCGCGGCCTCGGGGTCGGTGACGGTGTGCGGATCCCACGCCTCGAAGTAGCTGGCGAGCAGGTCGGCCGACGCCGTTATCCCGGCCCGTGCGAACACGCCCTCCAGGGTCGAACTACGCTGCGAGGACTCCGCCAGCCGCCACAGCTCGACCTCGGCCGCCCATGCCGCGGCCGCCATCGCGGCTACCTCGGCGGACGGGTAATGCCGCGCGCATGCGGTATGCCAGAGTTCGGCAGGGTCGACGGAATGCCACGGCGTGAGCGTCCCGCCCCAGTCGAAGATCACCGCCCTGACCGCCATGTCCCGATCCTAACCAGCCCGCACCACCCTGCCCGAATCAGGAATAACTGGTGTGGCACACTAGCTTGTACGAGCAAGAGCGTGCTCCGGGGTCGGTGAAACTCCGAACCGGCGGTGATAGTCCGCGACCCGTCCGCATCCAGCGGCCGGTTGACCTGGTGAAATTCCGGGACCGACGGTGAAAGTCCGGATGGGAGGCAGCACGCGCGCGGCCGCGCATCGGCCTGAAGAACTGGGCGCGGTTGCGTGCAGCGCTTACGCGCGGCGGTCCGCGCGGCCCCCGGAGCCCGCAGCATGGCTGGGCTTCTGAGGAGGAGAGCGCTGATGTTTACCGGGATTGTTGAGGAACTTGGCGAGGTCACCGGCATCGAGCATCGCGGCGACGCCGCCAGGCTCACCATCCGCGGCGGCACCACGGGCACCTCTCCAGGCGAGTCGATCTCCGTCAACGGCGTGTGCCTGACGGTCACCGACATCTCCGGCGGGACGTTCTCCGCGGACGTGATGGGCGAGACCCTGGACAGATCGGGCCTCGGCACGCTGACCCCGGGTACCCGCGTCAACCTGGAGCGTTCGGTCCGCCTCGCCGACCGCCTCGGCGGCCATCTCGTGCAGGGCCACGTGGACGCCACGGGCACGATCCTCTCCCGCACCCCGTCCGCCGGATGGGACCAGGTCAGGATCGGCATGGCCGCGGCGATATCCCGCTATGTGGTGGAGAAGGGATCGATCGCGGTCGACGGCATCAGCCTCACCGTCTCCGCGCTCGGCGAGACATGGTTCGAGGTCTGCCTCATCCCCGAGACGCTCGCCCGCACCACCCTCGGCACGAAGCAGCCGGGTGATGCCGTGAACCTGGAGGTGGACGTGCTGGCCAAATACGTGGAGAAGCTGCTCGCCGGGGAGGGACAGAAGTGAACCAGGTGCTTGACGACATCGACCGCGCGATCAAGGACTTCGCGGCCGGGCGTCCGGTGGTCGTCGTCGACGACGCGAACCGGGAGAACGAGGGCGACATCATCGCCGCCGCCAGCCTGGCCACGCCCGAGCTGCTCGCCTTCATGATCCGCTACACCAGCGGCGTGATCTGCGCCCCGATGCGCGGCGCCGAGCTCGACCGGCTCCAGCTGCCGCTGATGACATCGCAGAACACCGAGCGCATGCGCACCGCGTTCACCGTCAGCGTCGACGCCCGCGACGGCGTGAGTACCGGCATCTCCGCCGCCGACCGGGCCACCACCGTGCTGCGCCTCGTCGATCCAGGCACCACGGCGGCGGACCTGGTGCGCCCCGGTCACATCTTCCCGCTGCGCTACGCCGAGGGCGGCGTGCTGCGCCGGCCAGGGCACACCGAGGCCGCGGTCGACCTGGCCCGGCTGGCCGGCCTGCCGGAGGCTGGCATCCTCGCCGAGGTGGTCAACGACGACGGCACGATGGCCAGGCTGCCCGAGCTGCGCGACTTCGCGACCGCCCACGACCTGGCGCTGGTCTCCATCGAGCAGCTCATCGACTACCGGCGCCGCACCGAGCGCCAGCTCAGCAGGCAGGCGCAGACCAGGCTGCCGAACGCCTACGGCCTGTGGCAGGCGTTCGGATACCGGCACGAGATCGACGACACCGAGTACCTGGCCCTGGTGCTCGGCGACGTGGCCGACGGCGCGGACGTGCTGACCCGGCTGCACTCGGAGTGCCTGACCGGGGACGTGTTCGGCTCGCTGCGCTGCGACTGCGGCGCGCAGCTCGAGGCGGCGATGGCGGCGATCTCGGCCGAGGGCCGCGGGGTCGTCCTCTACCTGCGCGGGCACGAGGGCCGCGGGGTGGGCCTGCTCAGCAAGCTGCGCGCCTATGAGCTGCAGGACGCGGGCGCGGACACCGTGGACGCCAACCTGGTGCTCGGCCTGCCCGCGGACGCCCGCGAGTACTCGGCGGGCGCGCAGATGCTCGCCGACCTGGGCGTCCGCTCGGTGCGCCTGCTGACCAACAACCCGGCCAAGGTCAGCGGCCTGACCGACTGCGGCGTCGACGTCACCGCCAGGATCGCGCTGCAAGCCGCCGTCACCCCGTACAACCTGCGGTACCTGACGACCAAACGCGACCGGCTCGGCCATCAAATTCAAGATCTCAATTATTCCG
This sequence comes from Streptosporangiaceae bacterium, assembly GCA_030040475.1. The sequence goes on along the minus strand of JASHTQ010000622.1, from coordinate 10,826 downwards.
AACGAACCGTGGTATCTCAGGCCGAGTCGGCGTGAGCGGCGAGGGGAGCCCGCACGGCCCCGGCCCGGCCGCCGGCCCCGACGTCGCGGCGTCGGGGCTGAGCCTGGCGATCGTGGCGACCCGCTGGCACAGGGAGATCACGGATTCCCTCGTGGCCCGCGGCCTCGCCGCCGCGGCGGCCTGCGGCGTGCCTGACCCGCTCGTGGTCAGGGTGCCAGGCGTGATCGAACTGCCCGTGGTGGCCGCCGAACTCGCCTGCCGCTTCGACGCGGTGGCCTGCCTCGGCGCGGTGATCCGCGGCGGCACCCCGCACTTCGATTACGTCTGCGACTCGGTGACCGCCGGCCTCACCCGGGTCGCGCTCGATGCCCGCACGCCGATAGGAAATGGCGTGCTGACATGCGACACGGTAGAGTCTGCCCGCGACCGGTGCGGACTGCCCGACAGTCACGAGGACAAGGGATGGGAGGCGGTCGTGGCGGCCATGGAAACCGCCCTGCTGCTGCGTTCCATCCGCGCGGCCAACCCCGTCAAGACCTGGTAGGGACGTTCATGCTTTCAGTGGTACTGCCCAAGGGCTCGCTCGAGCGGGCGACCCTCGAGCTGTTCGACGCGGCCGACCTCACCGTGCAGCGGTCTTCCGACCGGGACTACCACGCGTCGATCGACGACCCGCGGATCGACAAGGTCCGCTTCCTGCGCCCGCAGGAAATCCCCTCCTACATCGAGCGCGGGCTGTTCGACCTCGGGATCACCGGCCGCGACTGGATCGCGGAGACCGAGGCTGATGTGGTCTCGCTCGGCGAACTGCAGTACTCAAAGGCCACGTCGCAGCCCGTCCGAGTGGTGCTCGCGGTGCCGGGCTCCGCATCCTGGCAGTCCGCCGCCGACCTGCCGGAAGGGGTCCGGATCTCCACCGAGTTCCCGTCGCTTACCAGGCGGTTCCTCGACTCCCACGGGGTCAAGGCGATGGTCATACCGTCCTACGGCGCGACCGAGGCCAAGGTGCCCGACATCGTGGACGCGATCGTGGACCTCACCGAGACCGGCTCGTCGCTGCGCAAGAATGGCCTGCGGATACTCGACACGCTGCTGACCAGCTACACCGAGCTGGTCGCGTCCGCCCAGGCGTTCGCGGACCCGGCCAAGCGCGCGGCCATGGAGGACATCGCGCTGCTGCTCCGCGGCTCGATCCGGGCCCGCGGCAACGTCTTGCTGAAGCTCAACGTGTCCGCGGACAACCTGGCCGCGGTCACCGACATGCTGCCCGCCTTGTCCTCGCCGACGATCACGGCGCTCGCCCGGGGCAACATGAACGCGGTGGAGACCGTGGTCCCCAAGCGCGACGTCAACACGCTGATCCCCGCCCTGAAGGCGGCAGGCGCCCAGGACATCCTGGAGATCCCCATTTCCAAGATCGTGCAGTAGCCGCGTAGCGTTTAAGCTGGAAAGGACGCTACGGCCGAGGTGAAGCAGTGCGTGACATCCTGAGCAGGATCACGAAATGGTGGGAGGCGGGGGAGACGTTCGGCCTGGCCACCGTGGTCAGGACGTACCGCAGCGCGCCCCGTGATCCCGGCGCGGCGCTGGCCGTGTCGTCCTCAGCCGACGGCGAGGTCGTGGGCAGCGTGTCGGGCGGCTGCGTGGAAGGTGCCGTCTACGAGCTCTCGCTGGAGGTCTGCCAGACCGGCGACCCGGTCCTCCAGACCTACGGGGTAAGCGACGATGACGCGTTCGCCGTGGGCCTGACCTGCGGGGGCATCCTGCACATCTTCGTCGAGCCGGTCGACAGGACGCGCTTCCCCGAGCTTGGGGAGATCGCGGCCGCGGTAGAGCGCGGCGAGCCGGTCGCGGTGGCGACGGTGATCGACGGCCCGGGCAAGATCGGCGCGAGACGGGTCATCTGGGCAGGCGCGGACGATGCGCCCGACGCCTGGCACGCGGGTGCATCGGGCACCCTGGGCTCGGGCGACAGGCTGGACGCGGCGGTGGACGACGATGCCCGCGGCATGCTCGCCCAGGGGCTCACCGGTATCCGCAGGTACGGCGCGCACGGCGAGCGGCGCGGCGACGAGCTGAGCGTCTTCGTGAACTCTTTCGCCCCGCCGCCGCGGATGCTGGTCTTCGGCGCGATCGACTTCGCGGCGGCGGTCGCGCGGGTCGGGAAGTTCCTGGGGTACCACGTCACCGTGTGCGACGCCAGGAAGATATTCGCTACCTCGTCGCGCTTCCCGGACGCGGACGAGGTCGTGGTCGAATGGCCGCACCGCTTCCTCGCCGGGACGGAGGTGGACCAGCGGACGGTCATCTGCGTGCTCACCCACGACCCCAAGTTCGACGTGCCCCTGCTCGAGGTCGCGCTGCGCACCCCGGCGGGTTACATAGGCGCGATGGGCAGCAGGCGGACCCACGAGGACAGGCTCGCCCGGCTGCGCGAGGCCGGCCTCAGCGAGCAGGAGCTGGACCGGCTGCGCTCGCCGATCGGGCTCGATCTCGGTGCCAGGACGCCGGAGGAGACGGCGGTGTCGATCGCCGCCGAGCTGATCCAGCTCCGCTGGGGTGGCACCGGCCAGCCGCTGACCGACACCGAGGGCCGCATCCACCACCAGTTCCTCGGCTGACCGGGCCGTGCGGACGTCTGTGGCGGGGGTGCTGCTCGCCGCGGGGGAGGGATCCAGGTTCGGCAGGCCGAAGGCGCTGGTCGAGTTCGATGGCGTGACCCTCGCCCAGCGCGGCGTTGACCTGCTACGGGCCGGTGGCGCAGATCCGGTCCTCGTCGTCACCGGAGCGGCTCCCGTCCAGCTCAGCGGCACGTATTCGGTGCACAACCCGGACTGGCGCACCGGCATGGGCTCCTCCCTGCGCGCCGCGCTGCGCGCGCTCAGCCAGGAGCAGGGCGAGTCGCTGGCGCCGGATGCGGGAGCCGTCGTGGTGGCGCTCGCGGACCAGCCGCTCATCGGTGCGCAGGCGGTGACCCGGCTGATCGCCGCGTACCGCGGTGGCGCGACCGTGGCGGTGGCCGCCTACGACGGTCGGCCGCGTAACCCCGTGCTGCTGGCTCGCGAGCACTGGCCCGAGGTGATCGCGATGGCGACCGGCGATCAGGGCGCCAGGCCCTTCCTGCGCGCCCGGCCCGACCTGGTCACGCTGGTCGAATGCGCCGACACCGGAAGCCCAGACGATATCGACACCCCCGCGGACCTCGCCCGCGCCGCTGCCCGCCCTGCCCGCCCTTGCCCCCCGAGCCGGCCCCCAGCGCAATGAAACCCCGGATCCATCACCTCCCAGGGTGCTGAAACCCCGGTTTCATTCCGCTCTGCGGATGCTCAGCCGCCTGCCTGGATGCCCCAGGTGTGCGTGACGGCCTGGCCCGGCTCGATGACCAGCAGGTCCTCGCCGGTCACGAAGGCGTTCGGCGGGCAGGTCATCGGCTCGATGGCGACCGCCTTGCGCCGGCGGCCAGGTCCCAGCGAGTCGCCGGTGAAGACCTGCAGCCAGTGGTAACCCTGGCCGGCCCACAGGCTGACCGTTGCCCCCGAGTGATCGCCGCCGGCCAGGTGAGCCCAGGCCAGGCCGTCGCTGTCGCGGCTGAGCGCGGTCAGCGCGTGATCGATCTGGGTGGCCCCGATCGGGCGCGGCTTGCGGAAGTCGTAGGGCGTGCCGTCGACGTCGGCCGGGGGGCCGGACGGAATGCCGCGGCCATCCGCGGGAAGCCACGACGAGGCGGGCAGGGTCAGCTCGCACTCATCGACCGAGGGCGCCCGGACGGTCAGGTACGGATGAAAGCCCGTGCCGTACGGAGCCGCGTGCCCGCCGCGGTTGCGGGCCGTAATGGCGACGTGCAGCCCGGTACCGGGATCGAGCCGGTACTCGGCGTCGATCTCCAGGCAGAACGGGTATCCCTGCACCCCGTGCGGTGCGCTGCGGAGCACCACGGAGCTGGCGTCGTGCCTAACCTCGGTCCATGCCGTCCAGCGGGTCAGGCCGTGGATCGCGTTACCGTGGGCGGGCTCGGTAAGGGCCAGCTGGTATTCGGCGCCAGCGAAGGCGTACCGCCCGCCGTCGATCCGGTTCGGCCAGGGTACGAGCAACTGCCCTGCCGCGGCCGGCGGCAGCTCGTCGGCCTGGTAGCCGTCGACCACGGGCTTGTCGCGGAAGAGCAGTTCGCGCAGGCCCGCGCCCAACTGCGTCAGCGTGGCCCGGTAAGGCCCGGCCTCGATCTCGTACTGGAATCCGGTCAGCGGAACGGTCATCAGCTCAGGATACGGACAGCAGCAGCGCCGCCCGGCAGCCGGCCACCAGGCCCCAGGCCAGATCGGCGCCCTGGTCCGCCGCGAGCAGCTTGGCCGCGGCCGGCTCGAGCGGCTCCTGGCCCGCCATCCCGAGCAGGACGGCGGATACCTCGGCCGCCGCCTGGCCGCTGGCGGCACAGTGCAGCAGCGACGCCGCCAGGGTGGTGGTCCGCTGCGTCGCGTAGCAGGTGGCCGACGCGCTGAGCCAGTTTGCCAGCCATACCGCCCGGGTGCCGCCGGAGATGGCGCCGCCGAGCAGCCTGAGCGCGAGCAGCACCCCGCTGACCACGCTGTCGCCGCTAGGCACCAGCCCCGGGCCGAGACCCACCAGGCGTTCGGTCGCTTCGACGGCGCCGGCCAGGTCGCCGCTGGCGCAGCACGCCGCCAGCTGCGCGGGTCCGTCATGTCCGGCCAGCCCCGGCGGCTGCTCGCACAGCTTGGCGAGGATGCCCGAGCCGTGGTCGAGCCTGACCCGCGAGAGCGGGCCGAACACGGGCGATGGGTCCCACCAGCGCACGATCCTGATGTCCAGGCCGCATGCCATAACCCGGCCGCCGCCCGCCCAGCACTCCGCCGACGAACCCGGCTCCAGCGGACCGGCCACAATGGCGTTCGGCAGCCTGATCGTGCCGGGTGGCGAGATGACGACGACTCGCGGCTCTGGGACGGCATCGCCGAACTCCAGGTAGATCCCGTGCGGCAGCACCGCGAGCACCTTACCGTGACGGCGAACTCCGAGCAGCAGGTCCCGGGCCGCGAGGCTGGCTACTCCAGCGGCCAATGGCACTGCCCGGATGCCGGCCTCGGTCAAACCAGTCATCTACGTCACCGTACTGCGCATGCGGTAAACGCTTATGACGCAAGGTGAAGGAATGGTAAGGATCTCGATTTGTGAACGCCTGGCCATTTTTGCTTACCCGAACTTCGGGGAGGCCGACGGGGCTGCTTGGGGAGCGGGGGACCGTCAGCCCCGCCGGCTAAATAAACCCTAGCCGGACGGGAGGGCGTTTTGGGTAACTTTCCGCTCCGTAAGTACTTCGAAACGTTTCCTGCGGAGGTGGAAGGCGTCCCCGAGACGCGAGATCCGTTGCGGTGGCCGTTAGGTCGGCCTGCGCCCTTGGATCCGTTGGCTGCCGGCGCCCCGAGGCGCCCGCTCCGGATGGCTTCAGCCGCAAGCACGCCGAACAGGTAGAAGTAGGCCGCCTCCTCATCCTCGAAGAAACGCTCCTCGAGCCGGGCGTCGTCGGTACGGCTGAACACCTCGAAGCCGCCGTCCGTCTTGAGCAGGCAGATGGCCCCGGGTACCTCCTCGTCGAGCGCGTACGCGGTCTGCGGAATCGAGGCCAGATCGAGCAGCTCGGCGAAGACCGACTGCGTCGAGGCGCGTACCTCGCGCCCGTTGCGCCGCCCCTGCCACCCCGGCCCCCTGGTCTCGTCCGGGGCCTCCCACGGCTCGAGGGCGGCGTTCCGGGGCTCCCGCAGCCATCCGCCAGGTTCGGTCCCAGACCAGGAGTCGGGTTCCGGCGAACCATGCCATGCCGCCGCCCGGTCGGGGACAGGCGCCTGGCGATCGCCGGCCTGCGGCTCTGCACCGCGTGTCTCTGCACCGCGTGTCTCTGCACCGCGCGGCTCGGCGTCCGATGGCGGGAACGCCGCCGCCGCCAGCGGGATTTCCGCTCGCTCCTCGGCGAGGTCGATGACCTCATGCCGGGGCACCACGACCTCGAACACCTCCCTGTCGACCTCCCAGTACCCGAGCTGCCTGGCAAGAACGGCATCCCGGCCCAGGTAGACGATGTGCAGCCGGTCACCGAGGTCGTCGAGTACCAGGCAGGGGTCGCCACGGTAGTCGCCCACGGGCCGCGATTGCCACAGCGCGCCGAGGTCGCTGATGTCGACCTGCTTGCGCCAGTGCCCGGCCGCGGAACTGAAGCCGAGTTCCTCCGGCGGCGGGCAGGCGGCGAACAGCGTCACCTCCGTGCCGTCAGGACCGAGGCCCGCCTGGTACGGAGCGCCGCAGTACGTGGCCATCAGCCGGTATCGCATCCTTACGGCTCCGTGTACTGCCAGGCCAGGCCGTCGTACTGGGCCACGAGCTCGTCTCCGTCGGCGCCCAGCCTGCACAGGCCGGCCCCGACGGGTATCGGGATGGGCTCGATATAGAACTCAGGGAAGCCCCGGCCGACGGTCTGCACGTAACCGTCGACGGCCCGGGCGAGCCAGCAGATCAGGTACAGCTCGCTCATGTCGGCGGCGAATTCCGATTCCTCCCAGCCGAGGGCGAGGGCGAGATACGCCTCGGCAGGGTTGTGGAACCGGACGTCCTGAGCCCGGTAGACGTAGCCGGCCAGCACTGATCGCTGCCCGTTCAGGTAGGGACCGACCAGCCGCGGCGGTACGGCCTTCCACATCGGCGTGCCCGGCGCGATGGCGGGCAGCCGCTCGGGCTGGTTCACTCACCCTCCCTTCAGCTCGCAACCGGATGCCTTGCACAACTGATTGTGCCTAGTTAATGACGGAAATTGACTCGAAGTGGCGCAATCGGAGAACTATTACTCTTCGCATCTGTATCATGACAATATGACACGAGCGCTGCCGGTGCGGTGCCGGGTTCGTGCCGGCCCGCTGCCACGTCGTGCCGGTCATGGCCGGCTCACAGTCACATCGTGCTGGCGAAGCCGGACGCGATCCGCCCGTGGCATAGGGTCTATGACGTGTCCGCGTACCTGAACCCGGGCGGCCGGCAGTTCCGCGGTGACAACGGCGTGGCCGATCCAGCCGTGGTCGCCGCCCTCGCCGCCTATCTCGCCGGGGAGGGCAGCGAGCACGCGGCGCTCACCGCGCTGTCGGCCGCCCGCCTGCTTGTCCCCGTCGTCGCGGTGGCAACCGGTCTCCCGTCAGCCGGAGCTGGCGACGGGCGCGCCGCCGACTCCGGCAGCGAGATGGTGCTGCCGACGCTGATCGGCAGGGACGGACGGCCCGCGGTGCTCGCCTTCACCTGCCTGGACGCGCTGGTGCGGTGGCGCCCCCAGGCCCGTCCGGTTCCCGCCGAGGCGAACCGGGTATGGCGCGCCGCCACGGCCGACGGCTGCGCCGTGATCATCGACGTGGCCGGCCCGGTGCCGCTCGCGGTCGAGGGCGCGCGGCTGGCGGCGCTCGCCGCCGGACGGCAGGCGCCCCTTCCTGACCAGGATCCGGACGTCCGCGACCTGGTCGAGTCGGCACTCGCCGGCGAGCCGGCGGTAACCGGCTTCAGCCTGGCCCCCGGCAGCGCCGAGGGCACGGATCTCGCGATCACGCTGCGGCTTGCCGTCGCCGACTGGCGGCCCGCGGCCAGCCGGGCGGCGGAAAGCCTGGCGTCGCGGCTTGCCGGGCGCATGCGCCGCGGCATCGAGATCCGTGTCGAGGCCGCCGGCGACTGACCGGCGGTCCGGCCGGGCAGCGGGGGATTAGGCACACCTGACCCCGTAGGATCATGACCATGTTTCGCTGGCTGACCGCAGGCGAGTCGCACGGGCGCGCGCTCGTCGCGATCTGCGAGGGCGTTCCCGCCGGGGTGCGGGTCACCACCGAGGACATCGCCGCGGCGCTGGCCCGGCGGCGGGCCGGATACGGCCGCGGCGCCAGGATGACGTTCGAGCGGGACGAGGTAGAGCTGACCGGAGGGGTCAGGCACGGCCGCACGCTCGGCGGCCCGGTGGCGATCAGGGTCGCCAACACCGAATGGCCCAAGTGGGAGACCGTCATGGCGGCCGATCCCGTGGACCAGGCGGTCCTCGAGGGCCAGGCGAGGAACGCCCCGCTGACCAGGCCGCGGCCCGGTCACGCGGACCTGGCCGGCATGCAGAAATTCGGCCATAGGGACGCGCGTCCCGTGCTGGAGCGAGCCAGTGCCCGGGAGACGGCGGCCCGCGTGGCCCTCGGCGAGGTGGCGCGGCGCCTGCTGAGCCAGGTGCTCGGCGTCGAGATCCTCAGTCACGTGGTCGCCATCGGCCCGGTCGCGGTTCCCGAAGGCGTCATGCCGGGGCCGCAGGACCTGGCCGCCATCGACGTCGACCCCGTCCGGTGCGCCGACCCGGCGACGAGCGAGCTCATGGTCGCCGAGATCGACGCGGTCCGCAAGGACGGCGACACCCTGGGCGGCGTCGTCGAGGTCCTGGCCTTCGGGCTGCCGCCTGGGCTTGGCAGCTTCACCCACTGGGACAGGCGGCTGGACGCCCGGCTGGCCGGGGCGCTGATGTCCGTGCAGGCCATCAAGGGCGTCGAGGTCGGCGACGGCTTCACCACCGCCACCAGGCGCGGGTCGGCGGCGCACGACGAGATAGAGGCGGGCCCGGCGGGCATCGCCAGGCGCACCAACCGCGCCGGCGGCATCGAGGGCGGGATGAGCACCGGGGAAGTGATCCGCGTCAGGGCCGCGATGAAGCCCATCTCGACGGTGCCGCGAGCGCTGGACACCATCGACACGGCCACCGGCGAGGCGGCCAAGGCGATCAACCAGCGCAGCGACGCGACCGCGGTTCCGGCGGCCGGCGTCGTCGCCGAGGCCATGGCGGCCCTGGTCCTGGCCGAAGCCGCGGTGGAGAAGTTCGGCGGCGACTCGGTGGACGAGATGCGGCGCAACGCCGAGGGATACCTCAAGCACCTGGTGGTCTCGTGACCACCCCGCCGGCGGCGGTGCTGATCGGCCCGCCCGGCGCGGGCAAGACCGTCGTGGGCGCGCTCGTCGCGGCCGGCCTCGGCGTGCAGTTCACCGACACCGACGCGGAGGTCGGGGCGGTCGCGGGCAAGCCAGTCGGTGACATCTTCATCGATGACGGCGAGGAAGCGTTCCGCGCCCTCGAGCGCCAGGCGGCGGCGGGCGCGCTCGGCGAGCACGGCCCGCTGCGCGAGCGCGGCGGCGTACTCGCGCTCGGCAGCGGCGCGGTGCTCGATGACGGGATCCAGCGGCTGCTGGCCGGCCTGCCCGTGGTCTACCTGGCCGCCGACTTCGGCACGATCGCACGGCGCATGGGGCTGGACGCGCCCCGTGTGGTGATCCCGGGAAACCCGCGCGGCAGGCTGCGCGCGATGCTGGCGGAACGCCGGGGAATCTACGAGCGGCTCGCGTCGGTAACCGTGCAGACCGACGAGAAGGACCCCGAAGAGCTCGCCGCAGAGATAGCCGCCATTGTCGGTGTTCCGCGGTGACCGCTACCAGGATCGATGTCGGCGGGGAGAAGCCGTACCCGGTGCTCATCGGGGTCGGCGTCCTGGGTGAGCTGCCGGGCCTGATGCCGAAGGCGGCAAAGACGGTCGTGGTGATCCACGCGGCGGGCCTCGACCAGATCGCCCGGCCCGTCTGCGGTGTGCTGACGGCTGCGGGCTTTGACGTCAGGACCGAGCAGGTCCCGGACGGCGAGCGCGCCAAGACCGCCGACGTCGCGACGGGGTTGTGGTCCAGGCTGGCCGCGCACGGTGTGACCCGGTCGGACTGCGTGGTCGGCGTCGGCGGCGGCGCCACGACCGACCTGGCCGGCTTCGTGGCCGCCACCTGGCTCCGCGGCGTCCAGGTCGTCCTGCTGCCCACCACGCTGCTCGGCATGGCGGACGCGGCGGTGGGCGGGAAGACCGCGATCGACATCGCCGAGGGCAAGAACCTCGTCGGCGCGTTTCACCCGCCCGCGGGCGTGCTGGCCGACCTGGCCGTGCTCGAGAGCCTGCCGCGGGCCGACTACACGGCCGGCCTGGCCGAGGTGATCAAGGCAGGGTTCATCGCCGACCCGGTGATCCTGGACCGGGTGCGCGAAGATCCCGAGGGCGCCGCGGTGCCGCACGGCCGCCACGCCCGCGAACTGATCGAGCGGGCGATCCGGGTCAAGGCCACCGTTGTCTCGAGCGACCTGCACGAAAAGGGCCGGAGAGAGATTCTGAACTACGGGCATACCCTCGGCCACGCCATCGAGCGGGTAGAGGGATACCGGTTCCGGCACGGGGACGCGGTGGCCATCGGCATGGTGTACGCCGCGGAGGTCGGCCGGCTGGCAGGCCGGCTCGACGACGCGACCGCCGCGATGCACCGCAGCGTGCTGGCGAGCGTCGGCCTGCCGACCGCCTACCGGGCGGGTCTGTGGCCGTCGCTGCGCGAGGCCATGAGCGTGGACAAGAAGGCCCGCGGCGCTCGGCTGCGGCTGGTGGTGCTCGACGGCCTGGCCCGTCCCGGCATCCTCGACGATCCGCCCGAGCAGCTCCTGCGGCACGCATACCGGGAGGTATCCAAGTGATCACGCAGGTGCTCGTCCTCAACGGCCCGAACCTCGGCAGGCTCGGCGTCAGGGAGCCGGAAGTCTACGGCCACGCCACGTTCGACGACCTGGCGGAGCTGTGCCGGTCGACCGGGCGAAAGCTCGGCCTGCACACCGATGTCCGGCAGACAGACGACGAGCGCGAGCTGATCAGCTGGGTGCACGAGGCCGCCGACGCCAGGATGCCGGTCGTCCTCAACCCGGCCGCGTTCACGCACTACTCCTACGCGCTGCGGGACGCCCTGGCCAT
>JASHTQ010000621.1 GCA_030040475.1 Streptosporangiaceae bacterium | reverse complement strand
CCGGCGGTGTCGCCGGGCCCGAGGGTCAGCGCGGTCTCGAAGACCAGGTCGCGCGACTTCACCCAGGCGATCACGTCGGCGACGACGTCGGCGGGGATGTCCTGGGGCAAGATCGCGATCCCGCCCCGCCGCGCGATGGTCTCCGCCATCCTCCGGCCGGAGACGGCCGTCATGTTCGCCGCCACGATGGGTATCGTGGCGCCGCTGCCGTCGGCGGCCGCCAGGTCCACGTCCAGTCTCGAGCCGACGGCCGACAGGCTCGGCACCATGAAGACGTCGCTGTAGGTCAGGTCATGCTCGGGAGCAGTCCCGTTGAGAAATCGCACGTAGCGATTCTTCCCGAAGCGCGGGGGTGCTATAGCCTCCTGCCGTGGGATGCCGCGGGGGAGTGCAGCACCCGCGGCCGCTCCGGCTCGGCACCCGGGAGTGGAACCACGGATCGTTCTGCATAATGGGCGTGATCAACCGGACGCCCGATTCGTTTTTCGACCGGGGCGCGACCGCGGGGTTCGGCGCCGCGCTTGACGCCGCCAGCCGGGCCATCGCCGACGGAGCCGACATCGTCGACCTCGGCGGGGTGAAGGCCGGCCCCGGTGACGAGGTGAGCCCCGTGGCGGAGATCGACCGGGTGGCCGGCCTGGTCGCCGCGGTGCGCGAGCGGCACCCCGACGTGGTGATCAGCGTCGATACCTGGCGCAGCGAGGTCGGCGAGGTCGTCGCCCAGGCCGGCGCCGACCTGCTCAACGACGCCTGGGGCGGGGCGGACCCGCGGCTGGCCGAGGTGGCGGCACGGGCCGGCGTCGGGCTTGTCTGCTCGCACGCGGGCGGCCTGCCGCCTCGCACCCGCCCGCACCGGCCGGCCTACGCCGACGTGGTGCGCGAGGTCACCAGCTACGTCCTTGATTATGCCGAACGAGCCGTGGTGGCTGGAGTGGGTCCGTGCTCGATCCTGGTGGATCCCGCCCACGACTTCGGCAAGAACACCTGGCAGTCCCTCGAGCTGACCCGCCGCCTCGGCGAGCTTGTCGGCACCGGCTGGCCGGTTCTCGTCGCGGTCGCGGACAAGGACTTCGTCGGCGAGAGCCTGGGCCTGCCGGTGGACCAGCGCGCGGAGGGCACGATCGCGGCGCTGGCCGTCTGCGGCTGGCTCGGCGCCCGCGTGTTCCGCGTGCACGACGTGCCCGGCGCGCGCCAGGCTCTGGACGCCGTCGCCGAGCTGAGGGCGGCCGCGGGCCGGCCGCTCACAGGGTGACCAGGCCGCCGTCGATGCGGAGCGTCTGGCCGGTGATCATCGCGGCCTCGTCCGAGGCCAGGAAGGCGACCGCGCCGGCCAGGTCGGCGGGCAGCACGCTCCGGCTGACGGCCTGCGCGCGCCGCACCTCCTCGAAGTGCGCGGCGGGGGTGTCCTCCTCGGCACCCGGGCTCCTGGTCAGGCCCGGCGCGATCGCGTTGACCGTGATCCCGCTGCCGCCAAGCTCCACCGCCATCGCCCGGGTGAAGCCGACGATGGCGCCCTTGCTCGCAATGTAGGCGACGAACCCGGGTCCCGGCGGCTTCCATACCGTGTTGGACGCCACGTTGATGACGCGCCCGAAGCCCCGCTCGGCCATGCCGGGCACGAACGCCGCGCACAGCAGGAAGGCGGCCTCGACGTTCACCGCCTGGATCCGCCGCCAGGTGTCGAGATCCAGTTCGGGCAGCTGCCGGAACAGCATCAGCCCGGCGCAGTTGACCAGCACATCGGCGCCGCCGAAGCGCTCGGCCACCTGGCCGGCGAGCAGTTCCACCCCGGCGGCCGAGCCGAGATCGCAGCCGACCGCGACCGCATCGCCGCCGGCGCCCCGGATCGCGGCCACGGTATCGTCGGCGGGACGGACATCGCCGACCGCCACGACATGCCCGGCATCCGCCAGCCGCAGCGCTATGGCCTGGCCGATCCCGCGGGCCCCGCCGGTGACGACCGCGACGCGCGCCGCGGTCACGAGACGGTGAGGCCGAAGGCGGCGAACATGATGAACGCGATCCTGTCGGCCATCTCCTCCTCGGGGAGCCCCACTTCCGCGCTGATCAGGTAGTTGACCCGCTCGAGCATCATCAGGCAGGCCAGGGCGGTCAGCTCGGCGTGCTCCTGGTGCCGCCCGGCCGCCTCGGCGGCGGCCGTCATGCCGGTCGTCATGGCCTCGGCGATGCTGAACAGCAGCCGGAGGCCGTCGCCGAACACCTCCTCGGGCACCAGGTCGGCCTGGCTGAGGATGCGGATCACGGTGGCGTGCGCGGCGTAGGCACGGAAGAACTTCCGCACCCACTGGCGCAGCACGGTCAGGCCTGTCTCGTCGCTTGTGACCACGGGGAAGTCGCCCGCCACGATCTCCATGTCGTGCAGCGCGTCCTTCAGCAGGGCCTTGAACAGGTCTTCCTTGTTCGAGAAGTACAGGTAGAACGTGCCGTGCGAGATGCCGGCCCGGCGCACCACGTCGTCCACCCGGACACCGTGGAACCCGCGCTCCTCGAACTCGATCATGCCCGCGTCCAGCAGCTTGCGGACGGTCTCCCTGCCCTGGGCGCGCAGTTCGCGATCCTGGGCCGGGGCCCCGCCGCCGAGCGACGGCCGGGCGGGCTGTTTCCTCGGCGGCCGCGCGGACCCCCGTGGCGCGGCGCTTGCGGGGGTGACGGGTCCGCGGCTTGCCTCCTGGTTCATAGCAAGAGAGTAGCCTTCCGTCCCCGTACCGCCGCACATTCGGTCGACGCGGCGCCACTGCTACTCTTCCAGCGGTGAGTACTCAGGGGGCCCGGTCGGTCAGGTCTGTCCCCAGCGCGGCTGAAGGGACCGACCCGAAACCCGCGAGCCTACGCCGGTTCCGGCCGGATCGAACCGTGGTCAGGGTCGGCGCGCTCACGGTCGCGGCCGCCTTCATCTACAGCCTGGATTCGCTTCTCCTGTTCCGGCGTTTCCTTGCCACCACGTTCGACCTGGTCATCTTCGATCAGGGAATCCGCGGGTACGCGCACTTCCGCGCCCCGGTCTCGATCGCCCGCGGCGTGTCCGACGGGCAGAACGCGCATTTCCTGCTCCTGGCCGACCACTGGTCGCCGATCCTGGCCCTGCTCGCCCCGCTGTACTGGATCCATGACAGCCCCACGACCCTGCTCGTCGCGCAGGGCGTGCTGTTCGCGCTGGCCATCCCGCCGCTGTGGGTCTACGCACACCGGCGGCTCGGCGCGGTGCCTGCGTACCTGGTGGCCGTCGCGTACGCCCTGTCCCTCCCGGTCATGGCCGCGGTTGTCTTCGACTTCCACGAGGCCGCCTTCGTCCCCGTGCTGACCGCGATCATGGTGGAGAGGTTTGACGCCGGCAAACGCTGGCACGGAATCCTGGCCGCCGTCGTGCTCCTGCTCGTCAAGGAGGACATGGGGCTGCTCGTCGCGGGGTTCGGCGGGTATCTGCTGCTCACCCGGCGACGCTGGACCGGGCTGGCGTTCATCGTCGGCGGGCTTGCGGCGACGTGGGTGGCGACGCACGTGCTGATCCCCGCGTTCGGCGGGTCCGCGACCTTCTACTGGGCCTACGGCCAGTTCGGGTCCACGCTCGGCAGCGCCGCGCTGAACATACTCACCCACCCGCTGCATGCGCTCGACGTGTTCGTCACCCCGTGGGTGAAGGACCGCACGATGATCGGCCTGCTCGCGGCGTTCGGCTTCCTCCCGCTCGCTTCCCCGATGGTGGTCGCGGTGCTGCCGCTGCTCGCCGAGCGGATGCTCGCGTCCGGCTACCCGCTGTGGTGGCAGGCGAAGTTCCAGTACGACGCGTTCCTCGTCATGATGCTTGCCTGCGCCGCGGTGGACGGCGCGGCCCGGCTGCAGCGGCACTGGCCGCACCGCTGGGACAAATGGCTGGTCTACCCGCTGACCAGGCCGAAATGGGCGCGTCACGACGGCACGCCATGGAAACCAGCCACCTTGTGGGCGGCGGGCATCTGTGCCGCGGCGCTCGTGTACTTCCCTTCCTCGCCGTTCGGGTCGCTGCTGCATCCCGGCTTCTACGGGCTGGGCGCGCGGGCGCGGGCTGCCGCCGCCGCCGTCGCGCACGTGCCCGCCGGGGTAGAGGTGGAGGCGGCGAACAACATCGGCCCGCACCTGTCCGGCCGGGACACGGTGCTGCTCCTGGACGGGACGCCACGGTGGGCGCCGTGGGTGGTCGCGGACACGATCGGGCTGGATTTCCCGTTCTGCACGCCGAACCAGCAGGCGGCCGAGGCGGCGTACCTGCTGGCGCACGGGTACACGCTGGTGTTCGCCGACGACGGCTACGAGGTCCTGCACCGCCCCGCAGACTGGCGCACCGCGCAGGCGCTCGCCCATCCGCTGCCCGCGGCGCGCCTACACACCAACATCTGCTACTGATGACGCAGACGCTGAGCCTGCGGGCCACCAACCGCGCCCTGCTCAGCAGGCAGCTGCTGCTCGACAGGCAGCTGCTGCCCGCCGGCGAGCCCGGCCGCGCCGCGCGGGTCATCCAGACCATCGAGCACCTGGTCGGGTTGCAGGCGCAGGCGCCGTTCCCGCCCTACTACGGCCTGCTCTCCAGGCTGGACGGGTTCCGCCCCGAAGACCTGGCCGCGCGCCTCACCGACCGGAGCGTGGTCAGGATCGCGCTGATGCGCGGCACCATCCACCTGGTCTCCGCCCGCGATTGCCTGCCGCTGCGCCGCCTGCTCCAGCCGGCGATCGAGCGCGGCATGCACAATGCGCATGGCAGGCACCTGGCAGGGGTGGACCGGGCAGCGCTCGCCGCGGCGGGCCGCGCCCTGGTGGAGTCCGAGCCGATGACGTTCGGCGAGCTCGGCCTGGCGCTGGCGCGGACGTGGCCGGATTACCGGCCGGGCGACCTGGCGCAGGCGGTGCGCGCGTTCGTGCCGCTCGTGCAGGTGCCGCCGCGCGCCGTCTGGGGCCGGGCCGGGACATCACGGCACACGTCGGCGGAGGCGTGGCTGGACCTCCGGCCGGGAGATGCGCGGACGGAGCCGGGCCTCGACGACCTCGTGCTGCGGTACCTGGCCGCGTTCGGCCCGGCCACGGCAAGGGACGTGGCTGCCTGGTCCAGGCTGAGCGGCCTGGGGGCGGTGCTCGACCGGCTCAGGCCCTCCCTCGTCACCTTCACCGACGAGCGCGGATCCGAGCTGTTCGACGTGCCATCGGCGCCGCGCCCGGGCGGCGACGTGCCCGCGCCGGTCCGGCTGGTTGCCGAGTTCGACAACCTCGTGCTCTCGCATGCCGACCGGTCCCGTGTCATCAGCGCCGCGAGCACCAAGCGGTTCTACACCGTCAACGGCGTCGTTCCCGGGGCGGTGCTTATCGACGGGTTCGTCGCCGGAATGTGGCGGGTGGCCCGGGGCCGCCGCACGGCCACGCTGACCATCGAGCTGTTCGGGCCGCCGCGGCAGCGTGCCGAACTGGCCGCAGAGGCCGAGCGCGTGCTCAGCTTCTGCGCGCCGGACGCCTCACCCGACATCCGTTTCGGCCCGCTCGTCTGACGGCGGCTCCGCGAGCCGCTCCCGGACCTGCTCGGCGACCAGCCGGTAGGCCGCGACCTGCTCGGGGACGGCGCCGGTGACCATCACGGGCTGCCCGTCGTCGGCGTCCCGCGCGGCCCGGTGGCTGAACGGGATGCTGGCCAGGCGAGGGATCAGGCCCCAGATGCTCTCCTGCTCGGGCGCCGAAGGGAACAACGGCGTCGTCTGGCCGCAGCTCGGGCAGACCTGGCCGCTCATGTTCTCCACCCCGGCGATGTCGGTTATCACCGAGCGCCCGCGCCCCCTCGGCCCGAGGTGCCCGATCAGCCTGCGGGCGTCCTGATGCGCGATGACCTGCGGGGTGACCACCACGAGCACGCACAACGGACGCCCGGCCAGCGCGAACACGAACTGCGGGATGTCCGCGGTCCCCGGCGGCAGGTCCAGGACCAGGTAGTCAAGGCCGCCCCAGTCCGAATCGGACATGAGCCTGCGCACCAGCAGCTGCGCGATGCCGCCGTGGATGGCCAGGCCCTGGTTCTCGCCGAGCAGGAAGGCGGCCGACGCGAGCTGCACCCCGTGCCTGCTGACGGTCTGCAGGCGCGAGTCCGGCGCACCGGGCCGGGCGAACAGGGTGACGTGAGATGCCTCGGCCTGCCGCCGCAGCCCCATCATCCGCGGCACGTCGGGACCGTACAAGTCGGCATCGACCAGGCCGGTGCGGTGGCCCTGCGCGGCCAGCGCGAGGGCCATGTTCACCGCGACCGTGGTCTTGCCCACGCCGCCCTTCCCGCTCGCCACCGCGATGACCGGTACCCGTTCCGAACTGTCCGACATGCGCATTCCCCTGCTAGATCAAGATCTTTTAGGTGCCGCCCGGGGTTTCTGTTGGCGTAGGCGGCCCTATATCGTCTTATACATTGTGCGATTGATGAGGTTCCCGTCCCGTCCCAGCCCGAAGGCGATGGTCACCGCCGCGGCCAGCCTGAGCCTAGCCGGGACCGCGGCCTTCGCCGTTCCGGCCGCCTTCAGGGAAACCACCCCCGGCGCCCATGGCGGAGCCTCGCACGTCTCCGCCGCCTCGCCCCGGGCGTCGGACTCCCAGGCTCCGGCGGTCACCGCCGCCCCGCGGCAGTTGTACGTGCCCGACCTGATCGCCGCGGTGCCAGGCGGGATCACCGCTGCGCAGCTGGCCAAGATCACCAAGCTGAGCGGGGTGCGGGCGGTGCTTCCCGTCGACGGCGGGAACGTGACGGTCAACGGCGCGAGCGCCAACGTGCTCGGCGTCTCGCCGCAGGCGTTCAGGCCCTGGACCCCGCTGTCCACCGCGGGCTCGGCCGCGGTCTGGTCGGACCTGAGCCAGGGCAAGCTGGTCAGCACCGCCGCGGCGGCCGGCAGGCTGCACCTGAGCGCGGGGAACTCCTACCGGGTCTCGGCCGCTACCGACCAGCAGGTGCCGTTCGGCGGCCCGACCGCGCTGAGCATCCCGGGCGCGGACGCGGTGGTGAACCTGACCCGGTCCGCGCAGCTGGGGCTGGCGAAGAACTTCGCGGTGCTGATCAACGCGCCGGAAGCGAACCTTGCCGCGCTGAAGACACAGGTCCAGTCGGTCGTCGGCAGGCGCGGCCAGGTGGTCAACCTGGTGTCGTACTCGCTGGCGACCGCGGGCAACCTGCCGGTGGCCACGGACGTCCCCGCCGGAGCGCCCGCCGATTACCTGGACCTGTTCAAGCGGTCCGCCGCGGAGTACTGCCCGGGCATGTCGTGGACCGTGCTGGCCGCCATCGCCGAGATCGAGAGCGGTGACGGCGCCAACGACGGGCCGTCAAGCGCGGGCGCCCTCGGCCCGATGCAGTTCCTGCCGTCCACCTGGGCGGAGTGGGGTATCGACGGCTTCGGCCCGGCCGGCCCGCCCCAGATCATGAACCCGCTGGACGCGGTGCCCTCGGCCGCGCGCCTGCTGTGCGCCGCAGGCGCAGGAAGCAGCGCTACCCTCCCGGCGGCGATCTTCGCCTACAACCACGCGACCTGGTACGTCAACGAGGTCCTCGCGCTCGCCAGCGAGTACGCACGCAGCGGCTGAGGGCTACCCGCCGGCCGGCGGGCGCAGGCGGCGCAGGCCGAGCAGGCAGGTCACGGCGGTGGCGGCGCCGCAGCAGGCGGCGAACACGTAGCCCGCCCGCGGGCCGTCGGAGTCGATGATGAATCCGACCACCGACGCGCCCACCGCCCCGCCGACCGCGATGCCGCTGCTGAGCCAGGACATCGCCTCGGTGCGGCGGCCGGGCGCGGCCTGCGCCTCGAGCAGGCTGAAACCGCCGATGAGGGTCGGCGCGATCGTGAGCCCGCACAGGTAGAGCCCGCAGGTGAGGGTCAGCAGGTTCGGCTGAGCCCAGAACGTGGCGACGCCTCCCGCGGTCAGCGTGAGGGTCAGCGCGAACCTGTTCTCCACCGGTGCCCGCCACTGCCTGGACCCGTACCACAGACCGCCGGTCAGGCTGCCGAAGGCGTACGTGCCGAGGATGAAGCCGGCCAGCGGCTTATGCCCGAAGTGCTGCGCGAACGCGACCGTGCTCAGGTCGACCGACACGAACATCGAGCCGAGCAGGATGTACACGGGAACCAGCACGACGAGCGCGGGAGCCGGGGAGCCGCGCCGTGCGGCCCGCAGCCCGCGGGGGCGCCGACCGTCGCGGGTACCGGGCTGCGCGGGGGCGGCCGCGGGCCGGACGATGGCGGGCTCGGTGCCGCGCTGCGCGGCGAACCACAGTGTCCCCGCCAGGCAGAGCGCGGCGGCGATGCCGACTCCTGAGGCGGGGTACACCTCGGTGGCCAGCAGCGTCACGGCGGCAGGGCCGATCACGAAGCACACCTCGTCGGCGACGGACTCGAGGCTGAAGGCCGCATGCAGCCGCGGCGATCCGCCAAGCAGCACGCTCCACCTGGCCCGGACCATGGCGCCAAGCGACGGCATCGTCGCGCCTGCCACCGCCCCGGGGACGAAGAACGCCCAGATCGGCAGCCGGAACTGGACGGCGGCGATGAGCATCGCGGTAGCCAGGGCGAAAACCGTGGCCAGCGGGAGCAGCACGCGCCGCTGGCCCCGCGCGTCTACCAGCCGGGCTACCCGCGGCGAGGTGAACGCGTAGCCGAGCGAGCCCGCCGCTGACACGGTGCCCGCCACGCCGTACTTCCCGGTGCCCGCCGATATGAGCAGCACGGTACCGAGCCCGAACATCGACATCGGCATCCGCCCGATGACGCCCGCCGCCGAGAACCGCCAGGCGCCGGGAAGCCGCAGGACCTCCGCGTACGGGCGGAGCGGGCGGGCCAGCAGGCTGGCCGGGGAACGGTCCTCGCGAAGATCCGTCATCGGCCGTTCTGCCCCACAAACCACCACCTTATCGCAACCAGTCAAGCGGGTTTTCGAGCCCCTCGCGGCCCGCCAGCACGGAGCTCGGATGCCACGGCGGTCTTCGTAAGGTCGTCCCCGGGGCTGGCATGGCACCGTTGCTGGTTGGATGGAGGCATGCCGGCCTACGACGCGTTCCTGCTCGTCTCGTTCGGCGGCCCGGAAGGCCCCGACGACGTCATGCCGTTCCTGGAGAACGTCACCCGCGGGCGTGGCGTGCCGCCGCAACGGCTGGCCGCGGTGGCCGAGCACTATTACGCGTTCGGCGGGGTCAGCCCGATCAACCAGCAGAGCAGGGACCTGCTCGCCGCGGTGCGCGCCGGCATGACCGCGAGCGGCCTCTCGCTTCCCCTCTACTGGGGAAACCGGAACTGGACGCCGTACCTGACCGACACGGTTCGCGCGATGGCCGCCGACGGCGTGCGGCGTGCCGTCGCGTTCGTGACGTCCGCCTACAGCTCGTACTCCGGCTGCAGGCAGTACCTGGACGACATCGAGCAGGCCCGCGCCGCGGCCGGCCCCGGCGCTCCCCGGATCGACAAGATCAGGCGGTACTACAACCATCCGGGATTCATCGAGCCGTTCGCCGGCGCCGCGGCAGACGCCCTGGCGACGCTTCCCGCCGACGTGCGGGACGATGCCCACCTTGTGTTCACGGCGCACAGCGTGCCGGTCGCGATGGCGGAGGCCAGCGGACCCGGGCGAGCCGGGGGAAGAGGCAGGTACGTGGCCGAGCTGAACGAGGCCGCGCGTCTGATCGCGGAGCGGACGGGCGGTGGCAGGCATCCGTGGACGCTCGCCTACCAGAGCCGCAGCGGCCCGCCGTCGCAGCCCTGGCTGGAACCGGATATCCGGGACCACATCGGCGACCTGGCCAAGTCGGGAACACGGGCGGTGGTCGTGATCCCGGCCGGCTTCGTCTCCGACCACATGGAGGTCAGGCACGACCTCGACGTCGAGGCCGCGCAGGCCGCGGAGTCCCTCGGCGTGGCGTTCGCGCGCGCCGCAACCCCCGGGGCTCATCCGAGGTTCGCGGCGATGGTCACCGAGCTTGTCCGGGAGCGGATGACCGGAGTTCCCAGCGCCGCGCTCGGCAGCCAGGGGGTACCGAGCCAGGAGTGCCCGGCTGACTGCTGCCGGTACGCGCAGCCTGCGGCCCGGCGGCCCGCGGCCGAGGGTCGTGGGCGGACATGAGCGGGGCGCCGGAGAACGCCGATCCCGGGGAGCTGCTGCGGATCGCGCGGGAGGCCGCGACCGCGGCGGGGCGTCTGCTCGCGTCGTGGCGCAGGGACGGGCGGCCGGATGTCGTCGAGGTCAAGTCCAGTCCCACCGATGTGGTGACGGAGATGGACAGGAAGTCTGAGGCCCTGATCACCGGGCACATCAGGGCGGTCAGGCCCGCCGACACGGTGCTCGGCGAGGAAGGCGGCCAGACCGGGGGAGACCTGCCGGGCGAGGCCGGGTCGGCGGCAGTGCGGTGGGTTGTGGACCCTCTGGACGGGACCGTCAACTACCTGTACGGCCTGCCGGACTGGTCGGTG
Organism: Streptosporangiaceae bacterium; assembly: GCA_030040475.1. The sequence goes on along the minus strand of JASHTQ010000621.1, from coordinate 725 downwards.
TCCATCGCCGCCGAGGTGGGCGGCACGGTGGTCGCCGGCGTGGTCGAGGTTCCCCGCCATGGCGAGACCTTCACCGCCACGGCGGGCGGCGGCGCCTGGCTGCACCGCGACGGCGATGTCGGGCCGCTGCACTGCAACACCGGCGTGGCATTGAGCCAGGCCCTTGTCGGAACGGGGTTCGGATACGCCGCCGAGCGGCGGCGGGTGCAGGGCGAGGTGGCCGCGGCGCTGCTGCCGCACGTACGGGACATCCGGCGCGGCGGCTCTGCCGCGGTTGACCTGTGCTCGGTCGCCGCCGGGCGGCTCGACGGGTTCTACGAACGCGGCTTGAACTACTGGGACTATGCGGCGGGCGGGCTGATCGCCCGCGAGGCGGGTGCGCTTGTCGGCGGGCTGGACGGCCGCGCGGAGAGCCCCGCCATGACGGTTGCCGCCGGGCCGGGTCTGTACCGGCAGCTCGAGGCTTTTCTCGGCAGCCTGAACCCGGAACGGGACGGGCCGCGTAGTCAGGGACAGGGCGGGTTAGCTGGCCCAGAACGGGATGTGTCAGGAGTTATCGGCGTGCCGCGTGTGCGCCGGGCGCGAACGTGACAGAATTCCCCGCCGGAATCGGGCACAACTACGGCCTTGAAAGCGTTACAACCGCGCAGCGACATGCGCACTACGGATGAAGGGGGATGGAGTACTCAGATGGCTACCGACTACGACAGCCCGCGGAAGACGGA
>JASHTQ010000620.1 GCA_030040475.1 Streptosporangiaceae bacterium | reverse complement strand
ACCGCCGAGGTGCTCGGCGCGGCGGCCGGCGGCGCGGTGGTGACCTTCTTCGGCGTCCGGCCGTCGCTGCTCATCGACGCGGTCACGTTCGTGGCCTCCGGCCTGCTCATCGGGCTGGGCACGCGGGCCAGGCCCGCGGCGTCCCGCCCGGACCCGGGCAAGGGCTCGCCGCTGGCCCGGGCGGCGGCCGGCCTGCGGCTGGTGTTCGGCGACCGGGCGCTGCGGACCCTGGTCCTGCTCGGCTGGCTGATCGTCCTGTACACGATCCCGCAGGGAATCGCCGCCCCCTACGCGGCGCGGCTCGGCGGCGGCCCCGTCGCTACCGGGCTCGTGCTGGCGTCCACGGCCGCCGCCACCGCGATCGCCACGCCGCTGTTCAGCCGGTTCGTCAGCCCCCGTCGGCGGCTTGCGCTGATGGGACCGCTCGCGGCGGCCGCCGGCGCGACCCTGGTCCTGACCGCGCTGCACCCGGGCCTGGTCGTCTCGCTGGTGATCTTCTCGGCCGCGGCCGCGTCTGGTGCCTACCAGCTTGCGGTCAACACCGCGTTCGTCGTCAGGGTGCCCGACGAGCGGCGCGCCCAGGCGTTCGGCATCGCCAGCATGGGCATCGTCGTCGCCCAGGGGGCCGCCTTCGTGGCGGCAGGCGCCGTCGCCGAGGTGGTGACGCCGGCGTCCGTCATCGCCGTCGGCGGCGGGATCGGCGCGGTGGCGGCCGTCGCCCTGACCGTGAGCTGGCGCCGCGTAACCCCGCCGCCGGGCGGGGCCGTGGCAGGCGGGGCCGTGGCAGGCGGGGTTACCGCGGGCGGGGTTACGGCGGGCGGGGTTACGGCGGGCGGGCGCGCGATCAGGTCGCTGCGCTCGATCCGTGCGCTCAGGCAGGCCGAACCGCTTCGCGAGCCGCGCGGCCCGGTGGCCAGGTCGCGACTCCCGCACAAGGCGATGCGCCCCGCCCGTGCCGACCGGTGGCCGGTGGGCAGCCGGCCTGCCGGAGGCATTGCCAGACGGCGACGGCGCAGGCGGCGTCCGTCCCGCGCCCGGTCGAGCGAGCACGAGCCGCCGGCTCCTGCGGAACTGTCCGGATGCTTCCTGGTGCCGATGCGGTCGTCGCACCCGGGTCCCGCCGTCTCGCCTGACCGCAACGATGTAAGGACGTGGCGGTTGCAACCGCTACAGGCTTACATCGTTGCGGACGGGCCTGACAGCAGAGTGACTGCAGGGACGGATGACGGCTGACCGGGGGTCGGCCCGGAGCCTGCAGACCGGCATCAGGCCGCGCGGTGACACCGCCGGGCCGCGGGGCGCGCCTGTTTGCCGGAGCACCTGGTCGCTGCTAGCCTTCTGACTTCTCACACAAACCCACACGGAGGTATAGGAACCCACATGCTGCGCCGACTTTCAACCATCGCTGCTGGTGCGGCGATGCTCGCCCTCAGCGCGCTGCCGGCGTCCGCGGCCACCGCGGCGACCACCACCCACAAGCTCTCCTTCGCGAGCCTGTCCGGCGTTAGCGCGTGGGGCACCTACACCAGGAGCGGATCCCACGTCAAGGTCCACGTGTGCGCCGAGGACACCACCAAGGGGGAGTTCGCCGCCGCGGCAGTCTTCCTGGCCTACAACTCCAGCTACAGCAAGTACCAAAAGGGCGGCGCGGTCGACATCGGCTACCACGACACCCAGTGCGTAACGATTAACGTGCTGTACACCAGCCACCTGAAGATCTACAGCTTCGTCGGCGGAAGCAACGGGAAGGTCGTCAGGCAGAGCAAGACGAAGGTCGTCTACTGAAAGCCGATCTGGTGTGACCGGCGGCCGCGGCCGATGGCCGCGGCCGCCGATTTGCTCGCGGCCAGCGTGCAGTGGCCAGCGGCAGGCGGTTAGCCGCGGCGGAGGGCGGACTCGGCGGCGGCCAGGGCGAATACCGGGCTGGCGAGGATGTCCGCGGGCTCGATGCGCATGAGGTCATCCTTGCTCCGGCTCAGCTCCGGGTCGGAGGCCAGCCGCTGAGCGTGCCGGAGCCTGGCCCGCTCGAGTTCGTTGCGGACGCTGCGGGCGTTGGCGAACCTCGGCTGCTGCATCCGCAGTGCCAGGTACTCGCGGAAGGCGCCCTCCGCCTCGCCCGACAGGTAGTAGGACGCGCGGTCCAGCATGGCCCGGCCGATGGCGAGCAGCTCGTCGATCTGGTAGGGGGCGAAGTCGAGGTGATGGGCGATCCGTGAGCTCATGCCGGGGTTCGACCCGAAGAACTCGTCCATCCGGTCCTTGTAGCCGGCCAGGATGACGACGAGCTTGTCGCGGTCGTTCTCCATCACCTGCAACAGGATGTCGATCGCCTCCTGGCCGTAGTCCTTGGAGTCCGAGGACCGGTACAGGTAGTACGCCTCGTCGATGAACAGGACCCCGCCCATCGCCCGGTCCAGCACCCGCTTGGTCTTCGGCGCGGTGTGCCCGATGTACTCCCCGACCAGGTCGTCGCGCATGGCGTGGACCACGTGCGGCGAGTCCAGGTAGCCGAGCCTGTACAGCAGGTCGGCCATCCGCAGCGCCACGGTGGTCTTCCCGGTGCCGGGCTCCCCGGTGAAGCACATGTGCAGGTTGGGCCGCGGCGCGGACAGGCCGAACCGCTGCCGTACCCGGTCGACAAGCAGCAGCGAGGCGATCTCCTCGACCTTCTTCTTGACCGGGACGAGGCCGACGAGCTCGCTGTCCAGCGCGGTGAACACGTCGTCGACGCCGGAGGCCTGGCGCTCCTCGGACAGCGTGACGGTGGCGTCCTGATCCAGCAGGTCGCCGCGCCGCCTGGCCCGGGCGTCCGCCCGCGCGTCCGTCCGCGCATCCGCCGCGGCAGCGCGGGGCCTGGTGCCCGCATTCCGGGCCGGCCTGGTCGGCGCCCGGGCC
>JASHTQ010000619.1 GCA_030040475.1 Streptosporangiaceae bacterium | reverse complement strand
GTAGTGCAGGATCACCAGCGGGCCGCCCTCGTCTTCCGCGTTGCCGCTGCCGAGGGCGTAGACGCTGGACGGCGACTGCGCGTCGATGCCCACCACCGCCGGATCGTTCAGCCGGACCTTGGCGGGCAGCAGCCGGGCCACCGAGGTACGCGACCAGGCGCGCCCGTTCCAGTTCGCGACGTCGGTCCCGGCGAAGGCCCAGACGTCGCTTGCCGACAGGCCGCTGCCGCCCTCCAGGCCGTCGCCCGAGGCCGCCTGGGACCAGGTGCGGCCGTCGTAATGCCAGGCGGCAAGCCCGCGGCCGGGCCCGAACGGCTGCTGGCCGAACGCCCACACGTCGTCGGCGGCCAGCACCACCGCCCCGCCGACCTGCTGGCCGAACGTCTTCACCGCCGACCACTCGCGGCCGTTCCAACGCAGCGCCCGGGATCGCGTCCCGTTCGCGGTGAACGCCCAGACGTCGGTGGCCGACGTCGCCTCCGCCGCGACCACCTGCTCGCCGGCCTGGCCGGGGAACGCGACCTGCCGCCACGCCGATCCCGACCGCTGCCAGGCGGTCGGCCTGGAGTACCCGTCGAACGCCCAGCCGCCCGTCGCCCCGGCCGCGGTCACCGCGGTGAAGCCGCCGAACACCCCGCTGCTGACCTGCCTGACGACGTGCCAGGCCGCCGTCGCCCCGGCCGCCGCTCCGTCGACCGCGGTCAGCGCGAGCACCACCGCGGCTCCCGCCGCCGCCCCGCGCCAGGCCCGTGTCCCGCCGAGCATCTGACCCTCCCCGAAGTCGCCCCCACGTCAATGATCACCCAGACCGGCCGGAGAGTTCGTACCGATTGCGGATCGGTAACATCACGGTCAGTCGCCGGCGCGCCGAATTGCGTCCTTTGTCTTGAGCCGCCGGAACGTTGACCGCTACCGTGGACGAGCGGGCCCGGTATGAGCGGGCTTGGCAACCCACGAGCGGGCTTGGGTATGAGCGAGCTTGCCTCATTGACGTCGCGAGCCGTCCGGCCTGACCACGAACGAGGACTGGGGCGGCCTCGTGACCGGTCCCGCGTGGAGGAGTCATGGCCCAACATGCGTCGCCGATAGTGGCGATGCCCCAGGAATGGCAGCCTGAACAAAGTCCCCAGCCGGCCGCCGGTCTCGAGCCGGCCGCCGGTCTCGAGCCAGCGCCCGCTCCCCAGCTGGCTCCCGCTCCCCAGCTGGCTCCCGCTCCCCAGCTGTCTCCTGCCCCCCAGCCGGTCCCGGCGGACCCGTCGCCGACCGCGCTCGGCGGCAACCGCCTGCGCCCGCTGGAGGTGGCCGAGTGCTCGATGTGCGGCGTCGCGCGGCCGCTGGGCCTGCTGGTGCCCGACGGCGGCAGCGCGTGCGACGGCGTCCGCTGGTACTGCAAGGACGTCAAGTCGTGCACGGAACGCTGGGTAGCGGCCCGGCAGTCCGCCCCGGTGCGCCAGCCGTCGCCCTTCAGCCGCGCGCTGGCTGCCGTCGCGCCGGAGAATCCGCACTCCATCGCCTCGTTAGCCCCGTAGCCGCTTGCCCGTTACCGGCCTTGGCGGTGTAATCAGGAAGTCGGTAGCGGTCGGCCGGTGGGGGGCCGGGGGAGGATTGCTCGTGGGTGGGGACTCCGGCGGTCGCCTGCACGCTTTCGGATCGCTGGCGGGCAACGGGGCGCTGGTACGCATGCTGACGGCGTACGCGCTGTTCGTCCTCACCGAATGCGCGGCGTGGATCGCCATGCTGGTGCTCGCCTACAGCCACGGCGGTGCCGCGGTCGCCGCGTTCGTGGCCGTGGCCCAGCTGGTGCCGGCCGCGGTGCTGGCGCCGGTGATGGCGGCCATCGCGGATCGCAGGTCACCGGTCGTGGTGCTGGCCGGGGGGTACCTGGTGCAGGCGGCGGCCATGGCCGCCGCGGCGGCGGCGATCTTCGCGGGCGTGCCGGTCGCCGCCTACGCCTGCGCCGTGGTCTACTGCGCCGCGCAGTCCACGACCCGCCCGGCGCAGTCGGTCCTCGCCCCGTCGGCGGCCGCCACCGCCGATCAGCTGACGGCCGTCAACGTGGTGGTCAGCTGGCTGGAGTCCGCGGGGGTGATGACGTCCGGGCTGCTCGCCGGGCTGCTGATCGCGCTGGCCGGGGTGGCGAGCGTGTTCGTGGTGTGCGCCTGCCTCGGCGTGGCCGCCGCGCTGCTGGCCGGCACGCTGCGGGTGGTCGCGCCGGCGCCCCCCAGCGAAGGTTCTCCGGCGGTGCTGGCCGGCGTCGCGGAGGGCCTGCGGCTGGTGGCCGGCCGGCCGCGGCTGCGGGTCATGCTGGCCCTGCTGACGGCGGAGGCGGTCGTGGCGGGCGCGCTCGACCTGCTGTTCGTGATCCTGGCGATCGGCGTGCTGCGCCGTTCGGAGGCGTGGGCCGGTTACCTCAACTCCGCCTACGGCGTGGGCGCCGTGCTGGCCGCCACCGTGAGCGCGATCCTGATCGGCCGGCGACTCGGCGCGCCGATCCTGGCCGCGGCCCTCCTGCTCAGCGCGGTCCTCGCGGTCCTCGGCTTCGGCGTCGGCCTGGCGGCCACGGTGGCCCTGCTTGCGGTGGCAGGCGCCGCCAGCGCGCTGCTGGACGTCGCCCTCCGCACGCTGCTGCAGCGCTCGGTTCCGCCGCAGCTGATGGGCCGGGTCTTCGGCGTCCTCGAAGGGCTGACGATGGCCGGCTACGCGCTCGGCGCGCTGCTCGTCCCGCTGCTCGTGCAGCTGGGCGGAAACCGGCTCGCGCTGTTCGGGGCCGCGGTCGTGCTGCCGCTGGCCGCCGTGGTCGGCGGCCGGGCGCTGTTCGCCCTGGACGCCGCGGTCCCCGTGCCGGTCGTGGAGATCGCGCTGCTGCGCTCGCTGCCGCTGTTCGCCGAGCTGCCCGCGCCCACCCTCGAGGGCCTGGCGGCGGCCCTGACCCCGGTCGACGTGCCGGCCGGCGCCGCGCTGATCCGGCAGGGCGAACCCGCAGACGCCTACTACGCGATCGCGGCGGGCGAGCTCGACGCCGTGCAAGACGGGCACGTCCTGCGGCGCTGCGGCCGCGGCGAGGGAGTCGGGGAGATCGCCCTGCTGCGCTCCGTCCCGCGCACGGCAAGCGTGATCGCGTCCGCGGACTCGACGGTGTACCGGCTCGGCAGGGACCTCTTCCTGACCGCGGTGCTCGGTCATGCAGGCACCCAGCGGCTTGCCGATCGCATCGCCGAGACCCGGCTGGCAACGGGCGCCCCGCCCGGCGGCGAGACCCAGGAACTAAGCTGAACGGTTGCCGAAAGTCCCCGTCTGCTGCTAAGCCTCACGATATGAGGGACCGTGCCGGGGATTGCGCTGTGCCATCATGGCGGTGCGCGTTCCGAGAGAGGGGGGCCAGGTCATGAAGCGCAGGTCGCGTTTCTTTCGTTCCGGGCTGATATCCGGTGGCGGCGCTCTTGTCGCCGTCATCGCGTTCGTCGCGGTGCCCGCCCAGGCGGGTCACGCGTGGACGACCTGCTCGGACTGCTACATCGTCACTCCTGCCACCAATCCGGCGACCGCCGGCGCGGGGACCGGCGAACAGTACGCCTTCCAGGTCACGAACAACGACCCGCACGAGAAGCTGGACAGCCTGACGTTCACCGCGCCCGCCGATTTCGTCATCACCGCCGCCGCTGGCCCGAGCCGTACCTGGGTCTCCGGACTGCCGGCCTCCTCGGTCACGCTGCAGCTGCCGAGCGAGCCGACAGGGACCACGTTCGCCGTCGACGTCACGGCGCTGGCTCCGTGCGTGGCGGCGAGCTCAGAGGTCTGGGGGGTGTCCGGCGTCGACAGCCGGGGGGAGACCAACGAGGTGCACTGGAGCTCCTCGCCGCTCAGCGTGTCGGTCACCGGTTCGTGCGGCCTCGCCTTCACCGGGGAGCCGGCCCAGACCGCGGTGAACTCCGACATCCTCACCGGGTTCAACTCGACGGGTTCCCCGCTCGCCGTTCAGTTGCTCGACGCGAACGGCGACCCGCTCAACGCGGCGGACTTCTCCGCAAGCGGCACCGCGGTCACGGTCTCGATCCAGGCCAATCCGGGCGGCGGGACGCTGGCGGGCACGACGACGGTCACCAGCTCGGCCGGGGTTGCCGACTTCGGGAACCTGCAGATCAACAAGGCAGGCCTCGGGTATGACCTGGCGGCGAACGCCACCGGCTTCACCGCGGGCACCTCGAGCCCGTTCACGATCACCGGCCAGATCCAGGCGTGCGGCAGCGGCTCCTGCTCGGTATCGCAGTCGACGGCCACCACGGCCACGTCCGTGACCGCCACCGCGCCCGGCGACTTCGCGGCGCTGGGCCTCGGCGGGGTGAGCCTCACCTGCAACAACTACATCGGGGTTGCCGACACGGCTGCCTTCGGCATCTTCAATTCCGCCGGCAACGGCGTCGCGACCGCGTCGGCCATCGCCACGCTCACGATCTCCAAGTCGGCCCTGCAGTCGCTGCCGTGGCTGTACCGGCTCCTCCCCAGGCAGGTCTGCTACGGGTCGCCGACGCCCTTCCCGGCTATCCCCGGCACCAGCGGCACGACCGTCATCGCCGGCACCACCTATCACACCGGACTGCTGCTGTCGTGTTTCCTCGTCCGTAAGGGACCCTGCCTCATCTCCGAGCACTACACCCCGGCAGGTGCGGTCCAGCTGACCTTCGTGACCCTCGGCGATCCGATCTGGCACGGATGACCGTCATGTAAGTCAGACGTAGGCTGGGATCGTGCTGCGTTGCCCGAACTGCGGCGAGGAGAACCCCGACCGGTTTCGGCTCTGCGGCTATTGCGGTTCCGCCCTCGTCGCCCAGCCTCCGCCGCAGGAGGTCCGCAAGACCGTCACGATCGTCTTTTGTGACCTGAAGGGCTCGACCGAACTGGCCGACCGGCTCGACAGCGAGGCGGTGCGCGAGGTGCTCGCGCTGTACTTCTCGGCCATGAAGCCGGTCCTCGAGCGTCACGGCGGGACGATAGAGAAGTACATCGGCGATGCGATCATGGCGGTCTTCGGCCTGCCCCGGATGCACGAGGACGACGCGCTGCGAGCCGTGCGGGCCGCGGCCAGCATGCGCGAGGCGCTGGCGGAGCTCAACGTTACCCTTGCCGAGAGGTTCGGGGTCACGCTGGAGAACCGGACCGGCGTCAACACCGGCGAGGTCGTCACCGGTGAGGGCGGCGACTCGCAGCGCCTCGCGACCGGTGACACCGTCAACGTCGCCGCCCGCCTCGAGCAGGCCGCCCCGGTCGGGGCGGTCCTGATCGGCGAGCCCACCTACCGGCTGGTCAGGGATAACGTCGAGGTCGCACCCGTCGAGCCCCTCGACCTGAAGGGCAAGCCGGAGCCCGTTCCCGCCTACCGGCTGCTCTCGGTCACCGACGCGGCGCGCAGCCCCGGGCCCGCGGACCTGCCGCTCGTCGGCCGGGCCCGCGAGATCGCCGCGCTCGAGGCGGAGTTCCGCCGCTGCACCGCCGGGCCGCAGGCGCGGCTCGTCACGCTGTTCGGCAACGCCGGGGTGGGCAAGAGCCGCCTGATCGATGAGTTCGTGCGGCGGGTCTCCGGCGAGGCGGCGGTGCTGCAGGGGCGCTGCCTGTCCTACGGCGACGGCATCACGTTCTGGCCGCTGGCCGAGGTGCTCAGGCAGGCTGCCGGGATCGTGCCTGAGGACAGCGAAGAGGACGCCCGCATCAAGCTCAAGTCGTGCTTCGGCCCGGAGCTTGCCGCGGCCACCAGCCGCATCGAGTCGGGCCTGGGCCTCTCGCCCGACCGGTACGGGAAGGACGAGCTCTTCTGGGGCGTCCGGGCGGTCCTCGAGGAACTCGCCAGCCGCGGGCCGCTCGTGGTGATCTTCGACGACATCCACTGGGCCGAGGCAACCTTCCTCGATCTCATCGAGGACGTCCTCGACGCATCGCTGGGGGTGCCGCTGCTGCTCGTCTGCGCGTCCCGGCACGAGCTCCGCGAAGACCGGCCGGGTTTCGCCGCCGGGCGGCGGAACGCGTCCCGGCTGGAGCTCGGCGAACTCTCCCGCGCCGACAGCGGCCTCGTGGTGCGGAACCTGCTCGGCGAGGTGAGCCTGGCCAGGCCGCTGGAACGGCGGATCCTCGGCCTCGCCGAGGGCAACCCGCTGTTCATCGAGCAGATGCTCTCCATGCTGATCGACGACGGGCTGCTGCATGAGGAGGCCGGGCACTGGGTCTTCTCCGGAGCCGCCGAGGGGATCTCGGTCCCCGGAAACGTCTCGTCCCTGCTCGGCGCCCGCCTGGACCGCCTCAGCGCAGCCGAACGCATCGTGGTGGAATCGGCCTCGGTGATCGGCCTGGAGTTCTCCAGCGATGCGGTAGCGGTGCTGGTGCGCCACGACGACACGCAGACCGATCTCGAGCCCGCGCTCGCCGCGCTGACCAGCAAGCAGCTCATCCGCCGGACGGAGCCGGGCAGCGCCGACGACTTCCGCTTCAGCCACATCCTGATCCGGGACACGGCGTACGCGCGGCTGCTCAAGCGCACCCGGGCCAGGCTGCACGAGCGTTTCGCCGCCTGGTTCGCCGACCTGGTCGGGTCCAGGATCGCCGAGTACGAGGAGATCGTCGGCTACCACCTCGAGCAGTCGTTCCGCTACCGGTCCGAGCTCGGCCCGGTGGACGACGACGGGCGGCGGCTGGGCGCCAGGGCGTCGCAGCTTCTCGGCTCGGCCGGTCATCGTGCCCTGGTCCGCGGCGACCTGTCCGCGGCGGCGAACCTGCTGCAGCGGACCGCGGCGCTGCTCGGCGAGAACGACCCGGCCCGCGCGCTGCTCCTGCTGGACGCCGGCGAGGCCGCGGTGGACATCGGCGAGCTTGAGCGGGCCGAGTCGATGCTGACCGAGGCGGTAGACCGGGCGCTCGCCGCCGGCGAGCCCGGGATCGCCAGGGCGGTGGCGCTCGCCCTCCTGCAGCTGCGCTACACGACCGACGCTCAGGCCGTGCACCAGAGCATCGGCAGGCAGGAGAGCATGATCGAGCTCGTGCTGCAGGAGATCCCCGAGCTTGAGGCGATGGGCAACGACCGCGCCCTGGTGCGGGCCTTCCGGCTGCTCACCGCCGTGTACGGGACCGGGCTCCGGTTCGCCGACGCCGCCGCCGCCGCGGAGCACGCCATCAGGCACGCGAGCGCCGCCGGTGACGAGGTCACCGCCCACCGCTTCCTCGGCTCGCTCGCGATCTCCGCCCTGTACGGTTCGATGCCCGTGCCCGAGGCGATTGCCACCTGCGAGGAGGTGCTCGCCAGGGCGGAGGACGACCGCAAGGCCGGAGCGCTCGCCGAGCTGGCGATCGGACAGCTCGAGGCGATGCGCGGGAACTTCGACCGCGCGCGCCTGCTCTACCGGCGCAGCCGGGCCTTGCTCGACGAGTTCGGCTGGCAGCTGTCCGCGGCCCTCACCTCGCTGCACTCCTCCGTCATCGAGGTGCTCGCGGACGATCTTGCCGCCGCGGAGTCCGAGCTGCGGATGGACTACCGGCGCCTCGACGAGATGGGCGAGCGCAACTACATCTCGACCACGGCGGGCCTGCTCGCCGACGTCCTGTACCGCCAGGAACGGTACGGCGAGGCGGCCGAGTTCGCCGGCATCTGCGAGCAGCTTGCCTCTCCCGACGACGACGCCTCCCAGTTCCTCTGGCGCTGCGTCCGCGGCAAGCTCAGCGCCAGGCACGGCGCCATCGCCGAGGCCTCCTCGCTGCTCTCGGCGGCGATGGCGCTCATCGAGACCTCGGACCAGCTCGACTGGCAGGGCAACGGGCTCCTCGACTTCGCCGAGGTCAGGGACCTGGCCGGAGCGCCGGCCGAGGCGGCAGAGTTCTGCAGGCAGGCCACCGTGCTCTTCGAACGCAAGGGAAACGTCGTCTCGGCCGTCAGAGCACGCCAGCTCGCAGTGCGCCTGCGCGCGAAGCCAGCGACGTAGATGAGGGGCCGGCCCGCATTCGACGTGCTCCGGCTTGCATACCTGCAGCTGGCCCGCGGCATCCGGGCCGCGGGCCGCGAAGATGCCGTCACGAAGGTCCTGGAACGTCAGGC
>JASHTQ010000074.1 GCA_030040475.1 Streptosporangiaceae bacterium | reverse complement strand
CCGCGGGCCTGGCCCGCGTGCCCAGCCCGATGAGCAGGCCGGAGGCCACGAACGTGACCGCGTCGATGAGCAGCGACGGCCGGACGCCGAAGAAGGTCACCACCGCGCCGCCGGCCGCCGCGCCGAGCACCTCGGCGGTCAGGTAGCTGGTCTGCATCACCGCGGTGCCCAGCGCGTAGCGCTCCCCCGGCAGGATGCCCGGGGTGATCGACGAGCGGGCCGACTCGAACGGCGAGGCGAACATCGTCGCGGCGAACAGCAGCAGGACCAGGGCGGCAACCGGCATGCCCGGCACGGTCATCGCCGCGACGAGGACGGCGCGGGCCACGTCGCAGGCGACCATCACGGTGCGGCGCGGGCGACGATCGGCGAGGTCGGCGAGGAACAGCCCGCCGATCACCCACGGCAGGTACCCGGCCGCGTACGCCAGGGCGGCAAGCAGCGGCGACCTGGTCCGCTCGTAGACAAGCACGGCGAGCGCGACGAGCGCCAGGCGGTCGCCCGCCGCGGACAAGATCACCGACAGCCACAGGGCGCGGAACTCGCGCACCGCGAACACATCGCGGAACGTGGCGCGTGGCGGCGCGGCAGCTTTCACGGCCTGCGATAAGCCGATGGCAGTCGTGCGAGCACGGAATGCACAGCAGCCGGGAAGAACCTTCGTCACGCCAGCGATCCGCTCATTCGGGCCACGTCGGCCGGGCCGAACGAGCAGCCGATGCCATGGCGGCAGCGTCCGGTCAGGTCCACGTCTTACGGACGGCGGCTCCCTTCACCGGGGCCGCTCGCTATGCACCATTCACCGTCCGCCGGTCGCTGAACGCAACAGCACGCGACGCATTAGTCACTAAAATAGCCCGCCGTGACTGTTCACACACAGTTACGTCTAGTCATTTCAGACTATTGATCTGATTCGTGACTTGTGTCCGCTTTACGGCACAGAAGGGGGCACCGGGCTCACCCGGTGCCCCCTGCCGCTCCGAGCGGCTAACGGCGTGCGGCCGCCCGCGTCACCCGGCCAGGTCGAACCGGTCGAGGTTCATCACCTTGACCCACGCGGCCACGAAGTCGCGCACGAACTTCTCCTTCGCGTCATCGCCGGCGTAGACCTCCGCGAGCGCGCGCAGCTCGGAGTTCGCGCCGAAGATGAGGTCGACCCTGCTGCCGGTCCACCTGACCTCGCCGGTGGCCCGGTCGCGGCCCTCGAACGTGGTCGCGTCCTGCGTCGCCGGCTGCCACGTCGTGCCCATGTCGAGCAGGTTGACGAAGAAGTCGTTGGTCAGCGACCCTGGGGTGGCGGTGAGCACGCCGAGCCTGGACCCGTCGTAGTTCGCGCCGAGCACGCGGAGCCCGCCGACCAGCACGGTCGTCTCCGGCGCGCTCAGCGTGAGCAGGTTCGCCCGGTCAAGCAGCAGGTACTCGGCGGGCAGCCGGCTGGCCTTCCCGACGTAGTTGCGGAACCCGTCCGCCTTCGGCTCGAGCGCGGCGAACGACTCCACGTCGGTGTGGTCCTGCGAGGCGTCGGCGCGGCCCGGGGCGAACGGGACCTCGACGTCGAAGCCGGCGTCCCTGGCCGCCTTCTCGACGGCCGCGCCGCCCGCGAGCACGACCAGGTCGGCGAGCGAGACCTGCTTGCCGCCGGCCTGCGCGGCGTTGAAGGCCTGCTGGATTCCCTCCAGCGTGCGCAGCACGACCGCGAGCTGGTCGGGGTTGTTGACCTCCCACCCGCTCTGCGGCTGCAGCCGGATCCGCCCGCCGTTGGCCCCGCCGCGCTTGTCGCTGCCGCGGAACGACGCCGCCGCCGCCCACGCCGCGGACACCAGCTGGGAGACGGTCAGGCCCGAGGCGAGCACCTGGTCCTTGAGCGTCGCGACGTCGGCCGCGTCGACGAGCGGGTGCGTCACCGCGGGAACCGGGTCCTGCCAGATCAGCGTCTCGGTCGGGACCTCGGGGCCGAGGTAGCGCACGACCGGGCCCATGTCGCGGTGGGTCAGCTTGAACCACGCGCGCGCGAACGCGTCCGCGAACTGGTCGGGGTTCTCGAAGAAGCGCCGCGAGATCGGCTCGTAGATCGGGTCGAAGCGGAGCGAGAGGTCGGTCGTCAGCATCGTCGGCGGCCGGCGCAGCGACGGGTCCTGCGGGTCGGGGACGGCATCCGCACCGGCGCCGTCCTTCGGCTGCCACTGGTGCGCGCCCGCGGGGCTGCGGGTCAGCTCCCACTCGTAGCCGAACAGGATCTCGAAGAAGCTGTTGTCCCAGGTGATCGGGGTCGGGGTCCAGGTGACCTCGATGCCGCTCGTGATCGCGTCCCGGCCCACGCCGGAGCCGAAGCTGCTCTTCCAGCCCAGGCCCTGCTGCTCGATCGGGGCGCCCTCGGGGTCGGGGCCCACGTTGTCCTCCGGGCCCGCGCCGTGGGTCTTGCCGAAGGTGTGGCCGCCGGCGATCAGGGCGACCGTCTCCTCGTCGTTCATCGCCATCCGGCGGAACGTCTCGCGGATGTCGCGGGCCGCGGCCAGCGGGTCCGGGTTGCCGTTCGGACCCTGCGGGTTGACGTAGATCAGGCCCATCTGGACCGCGCCGAACGGCTCGGCGAGCTCGCGGTCGCCGCTGTAGCGCTCGTCGCCGAGCCAGGTGGTCTCCGGGCCCCAGTAGACGTCCTCCTCGGACTCCCAGGTGTCCACCCGGCCGCCACCGAAGCCGAACGTCGCCAAGCCCATCGACTCCAGCGCGACGTTGCCGGTCAGCACGATGAGATCGGCCCAGGAGATCTTGCTGCCGTACTTCTTCTTCACCGGCCACAGCAGCCGCCTGGCCTTGTCCAGGCTGACGTTGTCCGGCCAGCTGTTCAGCGGCGCGAAGCGCTGCTGGCCCGCGCCGGCGCCGCCGCGGCCGTCGCTGATCCGGTAGGTGCCCGCGCTGTGCCAGGCCATCCGGATCATCAGCGGGCCGTAGTGGCCGAAGTCGGCAGGCCACCAGTCCTGGGAGTCGGTCAGCACCGCCGCGATGTCCCGCTTCACCGCGGCAAGGTCGAGGGAGTTGAACGCCTCGGCGTAGTCGAATTCCCCGCCCATCGGGTTCGAGACGGCGGGGTTCTTGGCCAGGATCTTCAGGTTGAGGCGGCGTGGCCACCACTCGCTGTTGGCGTCACCCGCGGTGGGGTGCACGCGGCCGGGCAGGACCGGACATTCCGCGCTCTCCGGGGTCGGGCCTTCGGCGACTACTGGATCATGGTTCTCGGACATGCGAATCCTTCCGGAATGGGCGGGTCACGGTACCCAGGAATGTGTGGCGGTGGAACAGTCGGGGCACAGGCCCCAGTAGATGACCTCGGCCTCGTCGATGCAGAAGCCGTGGTCGTCGGACGGGGTCAGGCAGGGCGCGAAGCCGACCGCGCAGTCGACGTCGTCCGTTCGGCCGCAGCTACGGCAGATCACGTGATGGTGGTTGTCGCTGACCCGGGCCTCGAAGCGGGCCGGCGACCCGGCGGGCTGGATCCGCCGGACCAGGCCGACGCCGACGAGCACGCCGAGCGCGTCGTACACGGCCTGGGCCGAGATGGCACCCATCTCGGCCCTGACGGCCGCCGCGACGGCGTCGGCTGTCACGTGCGGACGGGCGCAGACCGCCCGCAGCACGGCCAGGCGCTGGCCGGTGACGCGATAGCCGCCCTGACGCAGGAGTTCGGCCGGGTCGGCAGGCATGATCCGACCCTATCCAATCTGGACCCATTCTGTGAATAGAACCAGTCAAGTTCCCCGCCGCATCCATGCGGGTGAGTGCAAGACGTGCACCACCTCTCGTTCTGCTCACTATTCTTCCGAACGAACGGTGGTGCGCGGTCCGGTCGGCGCGGTGCGGTGCGGCGGCGATGAGTCCGCGCCGGCGCGGCGTCTACCTTGGTGAGGAGCACGACGACCGTGAACAGGAGCCTGGATGAACGCACCGGTGACCGCCCTCGACCAGCGCTACGGCGACCCGGCCGCCACGGCCATCGGGTGGCAGGAGACCCGCCGGGCGCTGGAGGCGGCGGAGCTGTCCTGGATCCCCAAATTCGCCCACGCCAAGGGCGACCCGTTCGGCGCCACCACGCACCGGTTCGCAGGCGCGTCGTGAGCGACTCGATAACGGCACGGCCTGCCGTATCGGCAGACGTCAGGGAGCTGGCGCAGGTGCTCGGCCGGGCCTTCTACGACGACCCTCCGTTTGTCTGGATGCTGCCGGACGAGCGCAGCCGCCAGCGACGTGCCGGGGGGTTGTTCAAGACGATCCTGCGGTCGCACGCGCTGAAGTACGGCGGCGTCGACGTCGCGGTAGACGGCACCGCGGTCGTCGGCGGGGCGATCTGGCTGCCGCCAGGGCACTGGCGGCCGACCGACCGCGAGCAGATACGGTCCCTGCCCGGCTATATCCGCGCGCTGGGCGGCAGGCTGGGGCCGGCGAGCGAACTGGTCGCCGACATGGCCGGGCACCACCCGCGCGAGCAGCACTGGTACCTGTACGCGATCGGGGTTGATCCCGTGCACCAGGGCAAGGGCGTGGCCAGCGTCCTGCTGCGGTCCCGGCTGGCGCGATCCGACGAGGCGGGCCTGCCCGCCTACCTCGAGTCGTCCAAGCCGGAAAACGTGCCGCTGTACGAGCACTTCGGGTTCGAGGTAACCGGGGTGCTGAACCCGCCGCGGGATGCGCCCCCGCTGACCGCCATGTGGCGCGCGGCCGGCTGAGCCGCACGTCACCCGGTCTTCCAGCACCGGAGCTTCTCCGGGTTGCGCACGCACCGGGGGTACGGCCGACGATCCCGGCCACCTCGGCGAAGGGATAGCGGTGCCGGGCCGTCAAGCCGCTCGCCATGGCCATCGACCGGGTGACCGGCGCCGACGACTTCCGGTGGCTGCTCGCCAGCCCCGACGTCATCGTGGGCAGCGTCGCGGCGGTCACCGAGACCGGCTCCCTGGTGATCGCCTCGGGCAGCGGGAGCCAGCTGCCCGGCTACGCCGGCGGCGCCGCCCGCGCGATCTGGATCGTCGGGGCGCAGAAGGTGGTGCCCGACCTTCCCGCCGCGCTGCGCCGCGTCGACGAGCACTCGCTGCCGCTGGAAAGCGCCCGCACCCAGGCGGCCTACGGGTGGCCGAGCGCCGTCAACCGGCTGCTCATCCTCAACGCGGAGCACCACCCAGGGCGCGGCACCGTCCTGCTGCTGCGCGAGGCGATCGGGTTCTGACGTTCTTCGCAGTCAGCGGGGCTTGATCTCGC
>JASHTQ010000618.1 GCA_030040475.1 Streptosporangiaceae bacterium | reverse complement strand
GGGCGGCTGGCTCGCCCTGCTGGAGACCGGCGACCGCTACGACGACCCCCTCGGCGCCGCCCTGCGCGGCATGTGGGCCGCGCGCAGCCCCGACGGCTGGGCCAGGCTGAGGGGGCCGCATTTTGGGATCTGGGCCATATCTCGGGCTCTGGACACGACCGTCATCTGCCGGCCATTCGCATCATCCACCTCACAGGAACCACCAGTCACTGAGCACGATGCCCTGAGCGGGGCTCGTGACGCACAAGCCCCTTCTTGCGGGGCCTGTGACCCACAAGCCCCGTTACCAGCAGGCAAATCCATCGTGATCATCACGAGATGCGGGCCAGAACCAAGAGGCGGCCCCGGGGAGTTACCACGGTTCGTTCGGTAGAAAAGGACGACGGCGCCCGGCCGGGGCGGCGGGTCGGCGACAGCGGTCGTGCATGGACGTCTCCGGGCCGGGAGCGCGCTAAGTCCCGCGGGCGCGGCACCGCGGCGCATCGGGCATGATGGGTGGCATGTCCAAGCCTCGTCCGGGCGGGCGTGCGGCACGGCGCGGCACGGCGCTGGCCGTGGGCTTGGCCGTGCTCGCGGTCGCCGCCTGCACCTCAGGATCCGCCACCACGACCGGCGCGAACGGGAACACCCAGCCGCCCGGCGGCGCGCAGCAGGGCGGGGCGACCGGCTCCATCCTCCCCACGCGCAGCACGCTGCACTGGCATTCCTGCTCCGGCCAGCTGGCCGAGGAGGGCGTGCGGGACTGCACCATGCTCAGCGTCCCGCTCAACTACGCCGATCCCGGCGGCAGGCACATCAGCCTCGCCCTTGACATGATTCCGGCCACCGCCCCGGCGAGCCAGCAGCAGGGAATCATGCTCGTCAATCCCGGCGGCCCCGGCGGCGACGGCCTGTCGCTCGCCCCGGCCGTGGCGCAGGGGCTCGACTCAAGCGTGGCCGCGGACTACGACATCGTGGGCTTCGACCCGCGCGGCGTCGGTTCGTCGGTGCCGGAGCTGAGCTGCGACCCGAGCTTCTTCTCCGGCGTCCGGCCGAACTACATCCCGGCCAACGCCGCGGCCGAGCAGGTGCTCATCAGCCGGGCGAAGACCTACGCCGACGACTGCGAGCAGAAGTTCGGCTGGCTGCTGCCCTACATGACCACGCAGGACGTGGCGCGCGACATGGACTCGATCCGCGCCGCCTTCGGCGTCTCGAAGATCAATTACTACGCGTTCTCCTACGGCACCTACATCGGCCAGGTCTACGCCACGTTGTTCCCGACAAGGATCCGCCGGATGGTGCTGGACAGCACCGTCGATCCGACCGGGGTGTGGTACGTCGACAACGTCGACCAGGACTACGCCTTCCAGGGCCGCCAGGATGCCTTCTTCGCCTGGGTGGCGGAATACGACAGCACCTACAACCTGGGCAGCACCGCCGCGCAGGTCCAGGCCGCGTACTACAAGGCGCGCAACCAGCTGCTCGCGCACCCGGTGGACTCGATGATCGGGGCGGACGAGCTTGACGACACGTTCCTGCTCGGCGGCTACGACGACGAGCTGTGGCCGGGCCTGGCGCAGGCGCTCTCGGCGTACCTCAACCAGGGCCAGACCTCCGACCTGATCGCCCAGTACGAGGCCAACGGGACCCAGAACGAGAACGAGTTCGCGGTCTACAACGCGGTGCAGTGCTCGGACGTCAACTGGCCGCGCAGCTGGTCCTACTGGACGTCCGACACGGAGATGGTCTACCGGACGGCCCCGTTCGAGGCGTGGGACAACGCCTGGTACAACGCCGCGTGCGCGTTCTGGCCGGTGCAGGGTCCGGCCAAGCCGCTGCGGATCAACGGGGCCGGGCTGCCCGGCATCTTGATGCTGCAGGGCACGCTGGACCCGGCCACCCCGTACGCGGGCGCGCAGCAGGCGCACAAGCTGCTTCCGTCCGCGCGGATGGTGGTGGTGGAGGGCGGCGGCAACCACGGCCAGTCGCTCGAGCAGCCGCCGAACTCCTGCGTGCAGAACTACCTGAACGCCTACCTGAGCACCGGAGCCCTGCCCCAGAAGCCAGGTCTCGTCAACGCCACCTGCCCGGCCACACCCGACCCGACTCCGTCCGGCTCGCAATAACGGCAAACTGATCGTCACGCCTGCTTGCGGCGGCGGATCACGCCGGCATGGCGCGTGTAGGCTGAGATCATGTTGCGGGTGAAGCCGCCGTGGTCCAGCTCGATCCGGCTGCTCGATGAGCGGGACCGTGGCGCGGTGCTCGCCATCTGCGACCGGGATCCGGTCGCCAACGTGTTCGTGAGCTCCCGGGTGCGTGCCCTCGGCCTGGAACCGGGCAGGCTCGGCGCCCAGATGTGGGGACATGCGCCGGGCGGTCGGCTGGAGTCGCTGTGCTACTCGGGCGCGAACCTGGTCCCAGTCGCCGCCACGCCGGACGCGGTGGCGGCGTTCGCCGACCGGGCGCTGCGCCAGGGACGGCGCTGCTCCTCCGTGGTCGGGCCCGCGCAGGACATCCAGGCGCTGTGGGGGCTGCTGCGACCCCAGTGGGGGCCGGCCAGGGAAATCCGTCCGGTGCAGCCGGTCATGGTCATCTCCGGACCCCCGCTGGTCCCGCCCGACCCGCTGGTCAGGCAGGTGCTGCCGGACGAGATCGACATCCTGTGGCCGGCCTGCGTCGCGATGTTCACCGAGGAGGTCGGCGTCTCGCCGCTCACCGGCGACGGCGGCGCCTCCTACCGTGCCCGCCTTGCCCAGCTGATCCGGGCCGGCCGGGCGTTCGCCAGGATCGAGGCCGGGCGGGTGATCTTCAAGGCGGAGGTCGGGGCGGTCACCCCGCAGGCCTGCCAGATCCAGGGAGTGTGGGTCCGGCCGGAGTTCCGGGGCCAGGGCCTGGCCGCCCCGGGCATGGCCGCGGTCGCGATAGCGGCGGCCCGGTCCCTCGCGCCGCTGGTGACGCTGTACGTGAACGAGTTCAACCAGCCGGCCAGGGCCGCGTACCGGCGGGCCGGCTTCACCGAGGTCGGCCGGTTCATGTCGGTGCTGTTCTAGCGGGCTAGTCCGGGGCTAGTCCCGTTCCTCGGCGGACTGGTCTGGCCAGACGCCGATGTGGTCGGGCTCTTCCTGCAGTTCGACCCGGTTGCGGATGCCGAGGCGCCTGGTCATCGCGCGCGGGAGCTGCACCCGGCCCGCCCGGTCGAGCGTCGCGTACTCGCGTGCGTGCAGCGTGGTCTGACCCTGCTCGTCGGTGGCCGCGTGCCGGATCGTCTCGCTGCTCGTCTTGCCGTCCCTGATCGCGATCGTCCGGCGGACCTGCGACGACACGGCCGAGTCGTGGGTGACCACGAGCACCGTGGCGCCGAACTCGGAGTTGGCGGTCTGCAGGGCGGCGAACACGTCCCTGGCGGTCGCGGAGTCAAGCTCGCCGGTCGGCTCGTCGGCCAGCAGCACCTTCGGCTGGTTGGCGAGCGCGGTGGCGATGGCGGCGCGCTGCTGCTCACCGCCGGACATGCGGTCCGGGGTCCGGTCGGCGCAGTGCGCGATGCCGAGGGTGTCGAGCAGGAGACCGGCGCGCCGCCGCTGCTCGCTGCGGCGCAGCGAGCTCAGCCGCATCGGCAGCAGCACGTTCTGCCGCGCGGTCATGTAGGGCAGCAGGTTCCGCGACGTCTGCTGCCAGATGAAGCCGGTGACGCTCCGCCGGTAGGACAGCCGCTCCTTGGCGGTCATCGCGCCGAGGTCGCGGCCAGCCACCCACACCGAACCCGCCGTCGGGGTGTCCAGCCCGGCGAGGATGTTCATCAGCGTGGACTTGCCGCTGCCTGCCGCGCCGATCAGCGCGGTCAGCTCGCCTTCGGCGATCAGCAGATCCAGCCCCTGCAGGGCCTGCACTTCGATCCCCTTGCCGGAGTAGATCCGGACCAGCCGGTCACAGACGATCATCCCGTCCGCGCCGGTAGGGGCCTGATCCTGCGGGACAGGTGCCTTCGGCAGCTCAGTCATGCTCCCGGGCCTCCTTCGTCACTGATCCGCAGCGCCCTGGTGCTGCCGCGATGGTAGGTGATGACGGCCTGAACGGCCAGCACGAGCAGCGCGGCAAGCAGCAGCCCGGCCGCCGAACCGACCAGCGGGACCACGGCGCCGGTCACCGCGGCGGCCGACCCGGTACCGGCGAACGCCGCCAGGTTCAGCGACGACCCGACCAGCGGCACGAGCAGCCAGGCGCACGCGACGCCGCCGACGGCGGCAGCCACAACCGGTGGCAGCGTCTCGGTCGCCTGCAGCAGCTGGGCCTGCCAGCGCCGCAGCCCCATCGTCGCCAGGCGCGCCAGCGTCATGTCACGGGTCCAGGCGGTCAGCAGCAGCGACACCAGCAGGACCAGCGCGCCGAAGCCGGCCGCGGCGGCCATTCCCTGGGTGAGGGCCGTCTGGGCCGCCTGCGGCACCGGCGAGGTGGCCAGCGCGGCCAGGGCCGCGGCGCGGAACGTCACCGACGCGCCAGGCAGCGCGCGGCTGACGATCGCGCTCAGCCGCGCCTCATCCAGCCCGGGCCCGGCGACCAGCAGGACGTTCGGCGCGAGC
>JASHTQ010000073.1 GCA_030040475.1 Streptosporangiaceae bacterium | reverse complement strand
TCGACCGGGCCCGGCGCGGTGTCGACCAGCAGGGCGGCGCCGCCGGCCTCGAGGAGCAGCTGGCGGCAGCGGCCGCACGGGAGCAGCGGGGCTCCGTCACCCGCGACGATGCTGACGGCCACGAGGGCGGGCGGTTCCGCCGCCGTTGCGGGGCCCGTGGAGTGCAGGACGGAGACCAGGCCGCACTCGGCGCACAGGGTCAGGCCGTAGGAGGCGTTCTCCACGTTGCAGCCGGTCACGATCCTGCCGTCGGCCGCCTGGCCCGCGGCGCCCACGCGCAGCCCGGAATAGGGAGCGTAGGCCCGCCCGGCGACGTCGGCGGCGGCCGAGCGCAGCGCGGGCCAGTCGGTGTCGGCGCTGGATGCGGTCACGCCGATACCTTACGCGGGGCCGCTAGGCTCTGGGAGGGACTCCGGAGGACCGGGGTCCGCGTGGGTAAGGTTGCAGGGTTGCCTTATCCACGCGGACCCTCTCATGTCATCTGCGCGGCAGCGGCAGGGAGAGCTGACCGCGCTAGAGCAAGGAGTTCTGTTAAATAGGATGCCCAACCACTTGCTAGGACCCACACTGGATCTAGTTCAGGTTTAGTTAAGATCTTCGCCCGATTGGGTGAGTGCCGGTTTCGTGCCTACCGTGGATGCCGTGAACGCACGTCTTGGCCGGGTCCTCGTGGTGGAGGACGACCCGGGCATCGCCACCCAGCTGGTCCGCGGCCTGACCAGGGCCGGCTACGAAACCGGCAGCGTCACCACCGGGCAGGCGGCGCTCGACTGGCCGGTCCCCGACGTGGTGCTGCTCGACCTCGGCCTGCCCGACATGGACGGCGTCGAGGTCTGCCGGCGGCTCCGTAAGACCTGCGACGCGGCGATCATCGTGGTGACCGCGCGGGGCGAGGAATCCGACCGGGTGCTCGCGCTCGACGAGGGCGCCGACGACTACCTGATCAAGCCGTTCGGGCTGAACGAGCTGCTGGCCAGGATCAGGGCCGTGCTGCGGCGCAGCCACGTGGCCGGCGGCGCCGGATCCGGCGCCGGGCAGCTGCTGCAGCACGGGCCGCTGGCCGTCGACCTGCGCACCCGCAAGGTGACCGTGGCCGGGCAGCACATCGCGGTGACGCCGAAGGAGTTCGCCATCCTGGAGTGCCTGGCCAGCGACCCCGGCCGGGTGGTCAGCAGGCAGGAGATGCTCGAGCGCGCCTGGGACGAGCACTGGTACGGCCCCACCAAGGTCCTCGACGTGCACATGGCGGCGCTGCGCCGCAAGCTCGGCGATCCCGGCCTGATCGAGACCGTCTACGGGCACGGCTTCCGGCTCGCCGACCTGGGCAGCAGCTAGTGACCAGGCGGATCGTCGTCGCGTGGCTCGCGTTCACCGCCGTCGTCATCGGCGGCGGGCTGCTGTGGCTCGCGCTGATCGCGACCGCGCACGACCGCAGCTCGTTCCTCAACGAGACCGAGGGGATGGCGCGTTCGGATGCCGCGGTCGCCCAGGATCGGCTCTATGACCTCAACAGCGGCGGCGACGGCCAGCTGCTCGCGTTGATCTTGCAGGCCAAGCAGAGCGGGGACGGGCTGTTCATCGACGGCGTCCAGGGTTCGTCGTACGTCAACCACGTCAACCAGGGCATGCCGCCTGGCGACTGGACCCCGCTTGTCGCCGCGGCGGTAGCCGCGGGCAAGCTGGCCGACCAGGCGCAACATCAGGTCGACGGGCTCCCGGATCCGGCGGTGATCACGGAGAACGCGGACTCGCGGGTCATCGCCGCCTTCCCCGTCTACGCGCCTGGCGAGGCTCCGGTGATCGGCGCGGTGGTGCTGGCCAGGTCGACCGTGCCGCTCGACAACGACATCCGCGGGGTGTGGATCCTGTTCGGCTCGATCAGCCTGGTCTCGATGGTGCTGGCCACGCTGTTCGCGACCGCGTTCGCCCGGTGGGTGAGCAGGCCGCTGAAGGGCCTGGACGCCGCGGCGCTCCGGCTGGCGGACGGCGACCTGGCGAGCCGGGCCGTGGTGCACTCCGGGCCGCCGGAACTGCGCCGCCTCGGCACCACGTTCAACACCATGGCCGGGCGGCTCGAGGCCCTCGTGCACGGGCACCGCGCGGTCATCGCGGACGTGTCGCACCAGCTGCGTACCCCGCTTGCCGCGCTGCGGCTGCGGCTGGACCTGCTTGCCGCCGAGTCCGATCCGGCCACGAGCGCCGAGCTGGCCGGCGCGCTCGACGAGCTGGCCAGGCTGTCCCGGCTGGTGGACGGGCTGCTCGCGGTGGCGCGCGCGGAGAACGTGGTGCCCGTGCCCGCCGCGGTCGACGTCGCCGAGGTGGCCAGGGAGCGCGTGGTCGCGTGGCGCCCGGTCGCCGACGACAGGAACATCGCGCTCGCCGCGACCTTCGACGCGGGCCTCGGCAAGCTCGGCGCGGCCTCGGCCGGCGGCCCGGTGCTTGCCTGGGTCGGCGAGGGTCACCTGGAGCAGATCCTGGACAACCTGATCGCCAACGCCCTGGACGCGCTGAGCCCGGGCGACCAGGTCGTGGTCAAGGCGACGGCCACGCAGTCCGGCGCGCGGCTCACGGTCAGCGACAACGGCCCCGGCATGACCGCCGAGGAGCGGGAGCGGGCGTTCCTGCGGTTCAGCACGTCGAACCCGAACGGCACCGGGCTCGGCCTCGCGATCGTCCACCGGCTGGCCACCTCCAACGGGGCCACCGCCCGGATGGCGGAGACACCCGGCGGCGGCCTGACGGTCATGCTCGACCTCCCGGCCGTTCCCGCGGCGGGTGGCGGCGGTTCCGGCTCCGGCACCGGGTCGGGCGCCGGGTCGGGGACCGGGTCGGGCGCCGGGTCCTCAAGCTCGTCGAGCCCGCAGGCCGCGCTCAGCGTTTGAGCGGGTCTTCGCCTGTAGGAAAGCACCAAGACCACGGCCGGAAAGCCCGGTGGTCTGTCTACCGGGCCAGGAATGCCACCATGTTCGGGTTCCGATTCGGCAACGAGCAGCCCGGATCGGCGCGTGTCCTCTTCACAGGCAGCGCCACCAGGCATAACCTGCGGGTCAACCCAGACCAATGAAGGCTGGGCGCTGCGGCGGCCCGGCCATGGAGGGAAACGTGAGACACAGCGCATGGGCCACGGCGGCGCTGGCCGTATCGGCGACGCTGGTAATCGCCGCTTGCGGCAGCAGCCACAGTTCGGCGTCGGCACCGAGCAGCACGGCCAGCTCGAGCCAGACACCCACGGCGTCGGCGGCCAAGTTCCTCGGCTGCATGGTCACCGACACCGGCGGCATCGACGACAGGTCGTTCAACGCGTCGTCCTGGCAGGGGATGCAGGAGGCCGCGGCCGCCGATTCCAACATCAAGGTCACGTACCTGCAGTCGACCACGCAGAGCGACTACATCCCGAACATCAACACGTTCCTGTCCCAGAAGTGCGGGATCATCGTCACCGTCGGCTTCTTGATGGGCGCGGCCACCGAGTCCGCGGCCAAGGCACATCCGAGCCAGGACTTCGCCATCGTGGACTGCTCCTACGCGTCGCAGTGCCTGACCGGCACCCAGGAGACCAACATCGACCAGCTGGTGTTCAACACCGTGCAGGACGGCTTCCTCGGCGGTTACCTGGCCGCGGGCATGACCAAGACGGGCAAGGTCGCGACGTTCGGCGGTGAGAACATCGGGACCGTCACGATCTACATGGACGGCTTCTGGGACGGCGTGCAGTACTACAACCAGCAGCACCACACGAGCGTCCAGGTCCTGGGCTGGAACGAGAAGACCCAGAAGGGCTCCTTCACGGGTAACTTCACCAACCAGACCACCGGTCAGCAGCTGACGCAGACGTTCATCAGCGAGGGCGCGGACATCATCTTCCCGGTGGCGGGCAACGTCGGGCTCGGCGCGGCCAAGGCGGTCCAGGACGAGGACAACTCCCTGGGCTCGGACAAGGTCAACCTGTTCTGGGTGGACACCGACGGCTGCATCAGCGCGGCGCAGTACTGCAAGTACTTCATCACCAGCGTGACCAAGGGCATCCAGGCGGCGGTGAAGACCGCGGTGCTGAGCGCGGCCAACGGCACGTTCAAGGGCGGCACGTACGTCGGCACGCTGGCCAACGGCGGCGCCGTCCTCTCGCCG
Organism: Streptosporangiaceae bacterium; assembly: GCA_030040475.1. The sequence goes on along the minus strand of JASHTQ010000073.1, from coordinate 15,009 downwards.
TTCCACGACTTCGCCAGCCAGGTCCCTGCGACGCTGCAGGCCGAGCTGAAGACGATCGAGGCGGGCATCGAGAACGGCACGATCGCTACACCGACCAAGAGCCCGGTGTAGCCAAGTTCGCGGTGGCTTAGCCAGAATGTGGCAGCGGTGCGGCACGATCGCGCACCGCTGCCACATCGGCGCTCGGGAACGTGCTCGGGAACGTGCTCGGAGCTTGCTCGGGAACTGAGGGATCGTGGAACTTGAGCTGAGGGGCATCACAAAGCGTTTCGGTCCGCTGGTGGCCAACGACGGGATCGACCTGTCCGTCGCCCCCGGCCAGGTGCACGCCCTGCTCGGCGAGAACGGCGCGGGCAAGACGACCCTGATGAACGTCCTGTACGGGCTGCTCCAGCCGGACGAGGGCCAGATACTGATCGACGCCAGGCCGGTCCAGTTCCACTCCCCCCGCGACGCCATCACGGCGGGCATCGGCATGGTGCACCAGCACTTCATGCTGGTGCCCGTGTTCACCGTGGCGGAGAACGTCACGCTGGGCATCGAGGAGGTCACCCCGGCGCGGCTGCTCGACCGGCGGAAGAACCGCAGGGACGTCAGGGAGCTGTCCCGCCGCTACGGGCTCGACGTCGACCCGGACGCGGTGGTCGAGAACCTGCCAGTCGGCATCCAGCAGCGGGTCGAGATCATCAAGGCGCTGGTCAGGAACGCCAGCGTGCTGATCCTCGACGAGCCGACCGCGGTGCTGACCCCGGCCGAGACCGACGACCTGTTCCGGATCATCAAGGAGCTGAAGGACGGCGGGACCTCGATCGTCTTCATCTCCCACAAGCTCAGGGAGGTCCAGGAGATCGCCGACACGATCACCGTGCTGCGCCGCGGCGCGGTGGTCGGCGAGCGCCCTCCGTCGGCGACCGCGGACGAACTGGCCGCGCTGATGGTCGGCCGCAACGTGCAGCTGCGGGTGAGCAAGCAGCCGGCCAAGCCCGGCGAGCTGGTCTTCGAGGTCGCCGACCTGACCGTGACCGACGAGACGGGCCGGGTCTGGGTGAACGGGATATCGTTCGGCGTCCGGGCGGGCGAGATCCTGGGCGTGGCCGGCGTGCAGGGCAACGGGCAGACCGAGCTGTGCGAGGCGCTGATGGGGCTGCGGCCCACCGTGTCCGGCCGGGTGGCGCTGAACGGGCGCGACCTCACCCACGCCACGCCGCGGCAGCGGCTGCACGCCGGGTTCGCGTACGTGCCAGAGGACCGGCAGGAAGACGGGCTGATCGGCGACTTCTCCGTCGCGGACAACATGGTGCTCGACGTGTTCGACCAGCCGCCGTTCGCCTCCGGCATCAATCTCAACCTGAGCGCGATCGCCAGCAACGCCTCCGACCGGGTCAGCGAGTTCGACGTGCGGACCACGTCGGTGAACACCCCCGTCGGCACGCTGTCCGGCGGCAACCAGCAGAAGGTCATCCTGGCCAGGGAGCTCGGCCGGCAGCACAAGCTGCTGATCGCCAGCCAGCCGACGCGGGGCCTCGACGTGGGCTCGATCGAGTTCGTGCACCGCCGGATCGTGGAGCAGCGCGACCAGGGCGACGCGGTGCTGATCGTCTCCGCCGAGCTCGACGAGATCTACGCGCTTGCGGACAGGATCGCGGTCATGTACGAGGGCAAGATCACCGGCTTCCGGCCGCCGGACGTGCCGGTGGAGGAACTCGGGCGGCTGATGGCGGGGGGCCTGGACGACGAGGCGCCGCCCGGCGCGGCGCCTGGCACGGTGCCCGGCGCGGGGACCGGCACGGCGCCCGGCGCGGGGGCCGGCACGGCGGAGTCACCGGACGGGCAGGCGAGCAGCGCCGCGCCGGAGACCGAGACCGGGGGCACGGAAACCTCGACCCCAGCACCGGGAGCGGGCCAATGAGCGAGCACGATTCCCCTTCCCCTGACCCGGTAGACCCGCCCGTGGACCCGGCCGGCCCTTCCGGTGCCGCCGAGGAACCGGGAATCCTGTCGCCGAGTCCCGACGATCCGGCCATCGGCGAGGAGCAGGAGCCGCAGGGCGTGCCCCTCCGCGGCGGCGGCTGGGCCCGGGTGCTGAACTACGTCGTGCAGGGCAACGTCTTTGTCGTCACGGTGCTGTCGCTGGTCGTCGCGCTGGTGGTCGGCGGCCTGCTCAACGCGTTCACCAACACCACCGTGCTGCACGCCTGGGGCAACTTCACCTCGGCTCCCGGCAACGCGCTCGCGCAGGCCTGGGACACCGCGGTCGGCGCCTACGTGGAGATGTTCGAGGGCGCGATCTTCAACCCGCACACGGTGGCGGCGCTGTTCCAGCAGGCGTCCATCGGCACCGCGATCCACGACGGCTACCTGGCCGCGGTGTTCAACCCGCTGTCGGAGACCTGCGTGCAGGCCACGCCGCTGATCCTGGCCGGGCTCGCGGTCGCGCTGCCCTATCAGGCGGGCATGTTCAACATCGGCGGGCAGAGCCAGTTCATCGGCGGCGCGCTCGTGGCCACCTTCCTCGGCTACGGCGTCAACATGCCGGTCGTCGTCCACGCGGTCGTCTGCGTGCTCGGCGGCTTCGTCGGCGGCGCGGCGATCGGCTGGGTCGTCGGCGAGCTGAAGGCGCGAACCGGCGCGCACGAGGTCATCGTCACGATCATGCTCAACTACGTGATGCAGTACCTGCTGGCCTACCTGCTCTCGTACCACTACCTGATGCAGCAGCCAGGCAGCAGCAACGAGATCACCTCGACGATCGCGGGCAACGCGCACCTGCCGCACCTTTTCGGCCCGTCCCTGCGGGTCAACGTCGGCTTCCTGATCGCGCTGGCCTGCGCGCTTGGCATGTGGTGGCTGCTGAGCCGCACCACCACCGGGTTCGAGTTCCGCAGCATCGGCAAGAACGCGAGCGCGGCCCGGGTGGCGGGCATCAACGTGGAGCGGAACTGGGTCCTCGTCATGCTGCTGGCCGGCGGCCTTGCCGGGCTTGCCGGGTCCGCGGTCATCCAGGGCACCGACTTCAGCCTCAACTTCCAGAGCTACGGCACCTACGGCATCGACGCGATCACGGTCGCGCTGCTCGGCGCGGGCCGCCCGCTCGGCGTGGTGCTGGCCGGCCTGCTGTTCGGGGCGCTGCACGCCGGGTCGCCGCTGATGCAGTCGGTGACCGGGACGCCGGTGGACATGGTCCAGGTGCTCGAGGGGGTGGTGGTCCTGTTCGTTGCCGCGCCGCCGCTGATCCGGACGATATTCCGGCTGCGAGGCGCGGGCGGCGTGATCGCGGTGCTGTCGAGGGGGTGGAACGCGTGACCGTCACCGAACGCGAACTGCCCGTCCTGGTCACCGGCGAGCCGCCGGTCAGCTCGTTCCGCCGCTGGCTGGCGCCCGCGACGTTCCTGTTCTTCGGGCTCATCGACATGCTCGTGCTCGGCTACTTCTGCCACTCGGGCGACGCGGTGTTCGCGTTCTCCCAGCCGTTCGCCAAGGTGACCGTGCCGAACCTGTCGCTGCCCGGCGCGACCACCTGCTACGTGTGCGGCGGGATAACGGTGGCCATCGCGGCGGCCCGCGCGTTCCTGCCGTTCGGCAAGGTGCTGCGCCGGGTGGCCATGGCCGTGGTGGCGTTCCTGCTCATCGTCGCGCTGCTGTGCTGGGCGGACGCGGGCCTGACCACCGCGTTCAACATCGTGAACCTGCTGCAGGGCACGTTCGCCGGGTCGATCCCGATCATGCTCGGCGCACTGACCGGGGTCATCTGCTCCCGGTCCGGGGTGATCAACGTCGCCATCGAGGGCCAGCTGCTGGCCGGCGCGTTCACCGCCGCCATGGTCGCCAGCGTGACCGGCAGCCTGTGGCTGGGCCTGATCAGCGGCGCGCTGTCCGGCGCGCTTGTCGGGGCGCTGCTCGCGGTCTTCGCCATCGGCTACCGGGTGGACCAGGTCGTGCTCGGCGTCGTGATCAACACGCTGATCCTCGGGCTGACCGGTTACCTGTACGACGACCTGATGGTCCCCAACGCCAACACGTGGAACTCGGGGATCACGTTCAGCGCGATCAAGATCCCGTTGCTCGGCGACATCCCGATCATCGGGCCGGTCTTCTTCGACTCCACGATCTTCCTGTACCTCACCTACGTCGCGCTGGCCGCGGTCCAGGTCGGCCTGTTCGCCACCCGGTGGGGCCTGCGCACCCGGGCCATCGGCGAGCACCCCGTCGCGGCCGACACGGTGGGCATCAAGGTGATCGCGATGCGGTACCGCAACGTGATCGCGGCCGGGGTCATCGCCGGGATCGGCGGCGCGTACTTCACGGTCGGCTCGGCCGGCTCGTTCACCAAGGACATGTCCTCCGGGGAGGGCTACATCGCCCTGGCCGCGATGATCTTCGGACGGTACACGCCGTTCGGCGCGGTGGCGGCGGCGCTGCTGTTCGGCTTCACCTCGCAGCTCGAGCTGATCCTGGGCACGATCAACGTGCCGATCCAGTCCAATCTGCTGTCGATGGCGCCGTATATCATCACGATCATCGTGCTGGCCGGCCTCGTCGGCAAGGTCCGCGGTCCCCGTGCCGAGGGCATCCCCTACGTAAAATCCTTATGCCGAACGAGCGGTGGTGCGCGGGCCGGGCCGGTGCCGACGCCCGCGCGGCGGCCGGCCGTGCGGCTCCCGGCTCGAGACGCATCGCTGGCGTTCCCGCCGCGACAGACCCCCGGATTTCCTGGGAGGATCCGGGCTTTAGGGAGGATCCGGTGGCCTATGACACACCCAAGTCTCCCCGAAGCCCGGAATCTCCCCGATCTTTCCGGCCGCGTGGTAACAGGTGGGTTCTATGTGAAGGTTTGTCGTAGAAGTGACGACTGATGTCTGAGGACCGAGCGAAATGAGCAATTCAGGGTGACGGATGAGGCTGACCTCCGGGCGGTAACCGAGGCTTGGATCGCGGATGACCCGGACGCCCGGGACCAGGCCGAACTGCGGGCGCTGCTCGACCGTGCTTTCGCAGCCGACGCCGGTGATGGCATCGGTTCGGACGGGGCCACCGATGCGGATGCGGAATTGCGGGATCGGTTCGCGGGACGGCTGAGATTCGGGACGGCCGGGCTGCGGGGGGTCGTTGCCGCGGGACCCAACCGGATGAACCGGGCCGTGGTAAGGGCGGCGACCGCCGCGGTGGCCGGCTGGCTGGTCGGGCTAGGCGAGCCGGAAGGGCAGAGCGGGCCGGGCGGGCCTGTGCACGGCGGGCCGGGCGGGCCTGTGCACGGCGGAGCGGGCGGAGCTGGTGCAGGGGATCAAGTTGGGCTGGTTGTGGTGGGGGGCGACGCGCGGCACCGGTCGGCCGAGTTTGTCGACGAGGCGGCCGCGGTGCTGGCCGGGGCCGGGATCGCGGTGCACGTGCTTCCGCTGCCGTGTCCTACTCCCCTGCTCGCGTTCGCGGTGCGGCACCTGGGCGCGGCGGCGGGTGTCATGATCACCGCGAGCCACAACCCGGCCGCGGACAACGGGTACAAGCTCTACCTCGGTGACGGCGCGCAGGTCATCCCGCCGGTCGACGCCGAGATCGAGAAGCGGATCGCCGATCTCGGCCCGCTGTCGCTTGTTCCGGTCGCGGGTCCCGACAGCACGCTGATCACCCGGCACGGCGACGAGGTGGCCGGCGCCTACCTGGACGCGGTGGTCGCGGTCGCCGCCGGGGCGCCGGGGGCCGGACAGCCCGGCCTGAGCGTCGTGTACACGCCGATGCACGGGGTGGCGGGCGGCCTCATGCTGCGGGCCATCCGGCAGGCCGGGTTCGCGGCGCCGCACGTGGTGGCGGCGCAGGCGGAGCCCGATCCGGACTTTCCGACCGTGGCGTTCCCCAACCCGGAGGAGCCCGGGACGCTCGACCTGGCGATTGCGGAGGCGCGGCGGCTCGGCGCCGACCTGGTGATCGCCAGCGACCCGGACGGGGACAGGCTCGCCGTGGCGGTGCCTGATTCCGCGGCCGCCGCCGGGTGGCGGGTGCTGACCGGGGACCAGGCGGGTGCGCTGCTCGGTGCCGCGCTGCTGGCGCGGACCGCGGGCGAGGAGGGTCGGCTGGTCGCGTCCACGATCGTCTCCTCGACGCTGCTGGCCCGGATCGCGGCGGCGGCGGGCGCCCGGTACGCGCAGACGCTGACCGGGTTCAAGTGGATCTCCAGGGCGGCCGACGGCCTGCCCGGCGCGCGCTTCGTGTTCGGGTACGAGGAGGCGCTCGGGTACATGGTCGGGGACGTGGTGCGGGACAAGGACGGGATCGGCGCCGCCCTGGCCATGCTCCGGCTCGCCACGGACGCGAAGGCGGCCGGCCAGTCCGTGGCCGGGCGGTACGACGAGCTCGAGGCCGCCCACGGGGTCCACCTGACGTCCCAGCTGACGCTGCGGACCGCCGACCCGGCGCGGATCATGAGACGGCTGCGGGCTGAGCTGCCGACGCAGTTCGGCGGCCTGCCGGTGTCGAGCGTCCTGGACCTCGCCGCCGAGCCCGGCGCGGACTGCCCGGCCGGCGCGCCACCGGGAGCCGGGCCGGTGCTGCCGCCCGCTGACGTGCTGATCTTCCGGCTGGCCGGCGGGCGCGTGGTGCTGCGGCCGAGCGGGACCGAGCCGAAGATCAAGTGCTATGTCGAGATCGTGGAGCAGCTCGAGGGCCGGTCCCTGGCGGCTGCCCGCCGGGTCGCGGCCGAGCGGGCGGCCGCGCTGCGGCCCGCGCTCGAGGCCGCGCTTGGACAAGGAGGGTCGGCATGAAGGCACTGGTGTTCCGGCACAGCCTGGCCAGGGAGGCGGCCTCGGCCATCGGCGGACGGGTCGACAAGCATGCCTTCGTTTCGCGGTTCGCGCCCGTCCGCATCGAGGAGATCGACGAGCTGCCGCTGCCCGCCGCGGACTGGGTGCGGGTGCAGACCACGTTCTCCGGCCTGTGCGGCTCCGACGTGAAGCAGATCCTGCTGAACGGCGCCCGCGACAACCCGCTCACCGCGCTGGTGTCGTTTCCGCACGTGCTGGGGCACGAAGTGGTCGGGCGGCGGATAGACGACGGCGCCCGGGTGGTGCTCAACCCGTGGCTGTCGTGCGTGCCGCGCGGCATCGACCCGCCGTGCGAGGCCTGCAAGGCCGGCCGCTACCCGTGGTGTCGCAACTTCCGTTCCGGCGACCTGCCGGTCTCGATTCACCTCGGGAACTGCGCGGCGGCCTTCGGTGCGCACGCCGAGCGCTTCTGCGCGCATCCCGCGCAGCTGTTCGCGATACCCGGTCACGTCAGCGACGAGGCCGCGGTGCTCGCCGATCCGGTCAGCGTCTCGCTGCGCTCGATCCTGCTCGCGCCGCCCGCCGATGGCCAGGCCGTCCTGGTCTACGGCTCGGGCACGCTCGCCTTCGCCGTGATCGCGCTGCTGCGCCACCTGTATCCGGCCGCCGAGGTGTGGGCGGCGACCCGGCCGGGCGCGCGGGCCGAGCTCGCCACCAGGCTCGGCGCCCACGCCGTGCTTTCCTCCTCGCCCGACGAGCTCGTCGCGCAGGTGGCACGCCGGGCCGGAGCGACGCCGCTCACGCCGTGGAGCAAGCACGACTGGCTGCAGGACGGCCCGGCCGTGGTCTACGACACGATCGGCTCGACCGAAACCGTGGAGACGTCGCTGCGCCTGCTGATGACCGGCGGCACGCTCGTCGTTTCCGGCGTGGAGCCGCCCAAGCGCTTCGAGTGGACGCCGCTGTACTTCAAGGAGCTGCGCGTCATCGGCTCGAACGGCTTCGGGATCGAGGAGGTGGACGGCGTGGCCAAGCACGCGATGGAGCACTACTTCGACTTCGTGGCGGGCGGCATGGACCTCACGCCCGTCATCACGCACCGTTTCCCGCTCGAGCGCTGGGACGAGGCCGTGCTGGCGGTGAAGGACTCACGGCGCACCGGTGCCGTCAAGGTGCTGCTCGAGCCCTGATGCTGTCATTGACACTGTAATAATTACAGTGTCACAATGACCGCATGCAGGAGTCCTGGACGATCGCCGAGCTGGCGGGGCTCGCCGCCGAGACCCTGGCCGCCGCCGGCCCGGCCGAACCGGCGCCCGGCCAGGGGCGGGCGGACGGCCGGGTCAGGGACGTGCCGAACGAGCGGCTGGTTCGCTGGTACGTCACCGTCGGCCTGGTCGATCCTCCGCTCAGCCGGCGGGGCCGGGTCGCCAGGTACGGCCGGCGGCACCTGCTGCAGCTCGTGGCGGTCAAGCGCCGCCAGGCCGAGGGGCGGTCGCTGGCCGAGATCCAGGCCGAGCTGGCCGGCGCGACCGACGAAACGCTGGCGGCGGTCGCCCGCGTGCCGGGTACCAAGCCGACGCCGCAGGCTCGCCCGGCGGCCCCGGCCCGCTTCTGGACGCGCCAGCCCGGTCCCGGTGCGGACCCGCATGAGGCCGACGCTGGCCGACCGTCCGAGGGCGCGTCCGGGTGCGACGTGAACCGGCGCCGGGCTAGTCCCGTGGGGGGGATCGTGCATGGGGTCAGGCTGGCGGCCGGGGTGACCTTGTTGCTCGAGGGCACGGACCGGGAGCCGGGACCTGAGGACGTGACCGGGATCATCGAGGCGGCGGGGCCGCTGCTCGAGGAACTGGACAGGCGCCAGCTGACGTTGGGGACCTCGCCGAGGAGGGCGGACAATGACCACTGACATCGCATCGCTGGAGACCGAGTACCCGGAAGAGCCGGACGCCGGGCTGGGCACGCTCGCGACCAGCCGGGGCAACCTGCCGCTCGAGGCCGTCGACATCCGCGCGGCGATCGCGGGGACGTCGGCAAGCGTGGAGCTGACGCAGGGCTTCCGTAACCCATTCGACGTCCCGCTCGAGGCGACGTACATCTTACCGCTGCCGGACCGGGCGGCGGTCACCGGGCTGCGGATGGAGTGCGCGGGGCACATCGTGGAGGGGGTGCTGAAGGAGCGCGCCAGGGCTCGCGAGGACTACGACCGGGCCATCGCGGCGGGCCAGCGGGCGGCGATAGCCGAGGAGGACCGTCCCGACGTGTTCACGATGCGGGTCGGGAATATCGTCGCGGGCGAGCGGGTCACGGTCCGGCTGACGCTGGCCCAGCCGCTGCCCTACGAGGACGGCGAGCTGACCTTCCGGTTCCCGCTCGTGGTGGCGCCGCGCTATATCCCCGGCAGCCCGCTCGGCGACGCGCCGGCCGGCAGCGGCGTGGCCGCCGACACCGATGCGGTTCCCGACGCCTCCAGGATCACTCCCCCGGTCCTGCTGCCCGGGTTCCCCAACCCGGTCAGGCTCACGGTGAGCGCCGACATCGATCCTGCCGGGCTGGAGCCGGCCGGGATCCGCTGCAGCCTGCACGCGATCGCGGAGCAGGCCGCCGGCGACGGGCACACCGTCGTCCGGTTGCGGCCGGGCGAGCGGCTGGACAGGGACTTCATCGTGCGGCTGGCGCTGGCCCGGCACGACCAGGTGGCGACGTCGCTGGTGCTCACCCCGGATCCCGGGCAGGACGCCGCCGAGGGCACGTTCAGCCTCACGCTGCTGCCGCCGGACGGGGCCGGCCTGCCCCGGCCCCGCGATGTGGTGCTGGTGCTTGACCGCTCGGGCAGCATGGACGGCTGGAAGATCGTCGCCGCGCGGCGCGCCGCCGCGCGGATCGTGGACACGCTGACGGCCGCCGACCGGTTCTGCGTGCTGTGCTTCGACAACGTGGTCGAGCGGATGCCTGGCGCCGCGGACGCGCTGGCCGAGGCGACAGACAGGAACCGGTTCCGCGCCGTCGAGTGGCTGGCCCGGACGCCCGCGAGGGGCGGCACGGTGATGCTCGAACCGCTCGAGCAGGCCGCGCGGCTGCTCACCGGCGAGACGAAGGGCACCGCGACGGGGGATCGCGACCGGGTGCTTGTCCTGGTCACCGACGGGCAGGTCGGCAACGAGGACCAGATACTCAAACGGGTCGGCGCGCGGCTGGCCGGGATCCGGGTGCACGTCGTGGGCATCGACCGGGCGGTCAACGCCGGATTCCTCGGCAGGCTCGCCGCCGCCGGACGCGGCCGCTGCGAGCTGGTGGAGTCCGAGGACCGGCTGGACGAGGCCGCGGCCCGCATCCACCGCCGGATCGGCGCGCCGCTGGTGACCTCGGTGACGCTGGCCGCGGACGGGCTGCGGATCGAACCGGGAACGGTGGCGCCGAGCCTGCAGCCGGACCTGTTCCCAGGCGTTCCGCTCACCGTGACCGGCCGCTGGCGCGGGCATCCCGGCGGAGCGATCACGGTCGGCGGCACCTCGGCGGACGGCGAGCCGTTCCGGCGCCGGGTCGCCGCCACCATCGGCGGCAACCCGGCGAGCACGGCCGCCTGGGCGCGCGCTCACCTGCGCGACCTCGAGGATCGGTATGCAAGCCTGACCGGCTACGGCGCCGGCGAGCTCGACCGGCTTGAGCGGCAGATCACCGATGTCTCGCTGCGCCACGGCGTGCTGTGCCGGTTCACCGCGTTCGTCGCCGTCGACTCCCGCGTCGTGACGGACGGCGCGGGGCCGCATCGGGTGACCCAGCCGGTCGAACTGCCCTCCGGGTGGAGCCCGACCGGCCCTGGCCCGCGGACCGCGGCCATGCCGCTGGCCGCGATGCGCCCGAGCGCGATGGGACCGGTGGCGGCAGCGGGCCCGATGCCGACGGGTTCGATGCCGGCGGGCCCGATGCCGGCGGGCCCGATGAGGCCGGGAGCCGGGCGGGCGGGAGCGGCAACTCGCCGTGCCCCGCAGGCCGGCGAGTCGTCGCGGCTGGCCGAGGCCCGGCGCCAGATGGCGGACGAGGCCGCCGAGTTGCGGGCGGTGCACGACGCGCCGGACGCCGAACGGGCGCGGCTTCTCGCCGACCTGGCCACCCGCGTCGATGCGCTGCTGGCCTGGCTCGGCGCGGATCTGACCGGCACCGGGCAGGCCGGGTTGGCCGACCTGGCGCGCAGGCTGCGGGCCTGCGACCAGCCGGGGCCGCCGCGCGGCGCCGAACTCGACGCGCTCTGGCGGGAGGCGATCCGGGTGCTGACCGCGTTCGCGGGAGGCGCCGACGAGGGGCCGCCAACGCAGTGGTGGAAGCGCGCGCGGTGACCGTGGTCAGCTGGCGGTGAGGGCGCGGGCCTGGGCCACGTCCTCGTGCATCTGGGCCACTAGGGCGGCCACGCTGTCGAAGCGCTCGTTGCCGCGGAGGCGGACGGCGAAGTCGATCGCGGCGTGGGTGCCGTAGAGGTCCAGGTCGTCGCGGTCGAGCGCGTAGGCCTCCACGGAGCGCTCGCCGCCGCCGAAGGTCGGGTTGGTGCCCACCGAGATAGCCGCGGGCCAGCGGCCGACCTCCTTGCCGCCGGAGTCGAGGCTGGTCAGCCAGCCGGCGTAGACGCCGTCGGCGGGGATCGCGGTGTGCGGCGGCGTCTCCAGGTTCGCGGTCGGGAAGCCCAGGGCTCGGCCGCGCCGGTGACCGCGGACCACCACGCCCTCCACCCGGTGCGGGCGGCCGAGCGCCACGGCGGCGGCGGCCACATCGCCCGCCGCGATCCGCTCCCTGACGTAGCTGGAGGAGATCGTCACGCCGTCGAGCACGAGCAGCGGCACGCCCTCGGCGGTGAAGTCGTACTTCTCGCCGAGTTGCGCGAGCAGCGCCACGTCGCCGGCGGCCTTGTGGCCGAACCGGAAGTTCTCGCCGACGACCACGGCGGCGGCGTGCAGCCGCTCGGACAGCACCACGTGGACGAACTCATCGGGGGTCAGCCGGGAGAACTCGAGGTTGAACGGGAGCACGCACACCGCGTCGGCGCCCAGATCGGCGAGCAGTTCGGCCTGCCGGCGCCCGGTGGTCAGGACGGCCGGGCGCGAGCCGGGCCTGACCACCTCGTCCGGGTGCGGGTCGAAGGTGACCACCACGACCGGCAGGCTCCTCGCCCGCGCGATCTCGGCCGCCCGCTGTACATCGCGCTGGTGGCCGCGGTGCACGCCGTCGAACGCGCCGATCGTCACGACGCTTCCGTCCCAGTCCGACGGCACCTCGGCCAACCCGTACCAGCGGTACACGATCCCCGTTCCTCCTTCGTCGCCGGAGAACAACAGCCTAACCATGCTCGGTGTCGGATTGAGTTCGGGTTATGACCGGACGGTGCCGGCGTCGGCGAAGACGACAAGCGGACGTTCCTCCCCGGACTCCTCGGTTACCAGCGCGACCAGCCTGCCGTCGGGGGCATAGGCGGCCAGCGGGCCGGAGGTTCCCCCGGCGGGCCCGGCCGCGGCCGGCAGGCGGGCTCCGGTAGCCAGGCGGCGGGCCTCGTCGGCGGTCAGGTCCCGGCGCGGGAAGGCCGCCGCGGCGGCGTCCTCGAGCGGCAGGACGTCGAAGCGCTCGGCAAGCTGGTCCAGCGTGCGTGCCTGCTCGATGCCGTAGCCGCCCACCCGGGTGCGGCGCAGCCGGGTCAGGTGGCCGCCGGTGCCGAGCGCGGCGCCGAGGTCCCTGGCCAGCGCCCTGATGTAGGTGCCGCTCGAGCACCGCACGGTCGCGTCGACGTCGAGCAGGTCACCGGCTCTGTTGACGGCCGTGACGGTGAACTCGTGCACGGTGACCGGCCTGGGCGCCAGTTCCGGCGCCGCGCCGGCCCGGGTCAGCTTGTAGGCGCGCTGGCCACCGACCTTGACCGCGCTGACGGCCGGCGGGACCTGCAGGATCTCGCCGGTCAGCCGGGCCACCTGCCCGGCGAGCGTTTCCGCGGAAACGCCGGTGGCGGTGGCGGTGGCGGTGATCTCGCCCTCGGCGTCGTCGGTGTTCGTCGACTGGCCGAGCCTGATCGTGGCGGCGTACTCCTTCTGCGTGAGGGTCAGGTAACCAAGCAGCCTGGTGGCCTTCTCGACCCCCACGACCAGGACGCCGGTGGCCATCGGGTCCAGGGTGCCCGCGTGCCCGACCCTCCTGGTGCCGGCCAGCCTGCGGATCCGCGCCACGACGTCGTGCGAGGTCATGCCGCCCGGCTTGTCGACGATGACCAGGCCGCTCATTCGTCGGGGTCGTCCTCGTCGTCCTCGGGGGGCCTGCGGTACGGATCGGGGTCGCCGGCCGGGACCGCGCCCACGCGGCTGCGGGCGAGTTCGGCGTCGGCCTGCTTGGCCTGGCTGACCAAGTCCTCGATCCGCTGCACGCTGTCCGGGATGTCGTCGGCGACGAAGGCGAGCGACGGTGTGTGCCGCAGGCCGATCTGCCTGCCGACCTCGGACCTGATGATGCCGGTGGCGCTGGCCAGGGCCGCCGCGGTGTCGGCCCGCTCCTGCTCGGACCCCATCACCGTGTAGTAGACGGTGGCCTCGCGCAGGTCGTTGGTGAGCCGTGCCTCGGTGACGGTCACGAAGCCGAGCCTGGGGTCCTTGATCCGCCGTTCGAGCATCTCGGCGACGATCTGGCTGATCCTGTCGGCGAGCTTGCGCGCCCTCGCGACGTCCATGCTCCGTCACTCCTCCTCGTTGAACAGCCGCTGCCTGGCCGACAGCAGCTCGACCTCGGGATGCCGGGCCACCAGGTCCTCGCACTCGCCGAGCACGCTCATCGCGTTCGCGGCGGTGGCGGACACCACGGCCACGCCGATCTCGGCGCGCCGGTGCAGGTCCAGGTGGCCGGTCTCGGCAACCGCGACGCCCGGGTAACGCCGGCGCAGCTCGGCGACGAGCGGCCGGACGACGGCTCGCTTGGCCTTCAGCGAGTGCACGTCGCCCAGCAGCACGTCCAGCGTCAGCGCCGCGACGTACACGGCGTTACCCCGCGCTCGGGCCCGGTGCCTGGGTGCCTGGTCAGGCCCTTGGCTTCTCCCTCATCTCGAACGTCTCGATCGTGTCCTCGATCCTGACGTCGTTGTAGCCGATGCCGATACCGCACTCGTAGCCCTCGCGGACCTCGGTCGCGTCGTCCTTGAACCTGCGCAGCGACTCCACCGTCAGGTTGTCGGAGATCACCACGCCGTCCCTGATCAGCCGCGCCTTGCTGTTGCGGTGGATCGAGCCGGTGCGGACGATGCAGCCGGCGACGTTGCCGACCCGCGGCACCCGGAAGACCTCGCGGATCTCCGCCGTGCCGAGCTGGACCTCCTCGAACTCGGGCTTGAGCATGCCCTTGAGCGCGGCCTCGACCTCCTCGATCGCCTGGTAGATGATCGAGTAGTAGCGGATGTCGACGCCCTCGCGCTGGGCCAGCTCGCCCGCGCGGCCGGCCGGCCGGACGTTGAAGCCGATGATCACCGCGTCCGAGGCGATGGCCAGGTTCACGTCGTCCTGCGTGATCGCGCCGACGCCGCGGCCGATCACCCGCAGGCTGACCTCCTCGCCCACGTCGAGCTGCAGCAGCGCGTCTTCGAGGGCTTCCACCGAACCGGACACGTCGCCCTTGATGATCAGCAGCAGTTCCTCGCGCTCGCCCGCCTTGAGCACCGACTCCAGGTCCTCGAGCGTGACCCGGCGGCGGCGCTGGGCGAACTGAGCGGTCCGCTCGCGGGCCTCCCGCCGCTCGGCGATCTGCCGGGCCATCCGGTCGTCGGAGACGACGAGGAAGTTGTCACCCGCCCGCGGCACCGAGGTGAGGCCGAGCACCTGCACCGGACGCGACGGTGGCGCCTCCCCGAGCTGGTTGCCGTCCTCGTCGAGCATGGCCCGGACGCGGCCGTAGGCCTCGCCTGCCACGATCGAGTCGCCGACGTGCAGCGTGCCGCGCTGCACGAGCACGGTCGCCACCGGGCCGCGGCCCTTGTCCAGCTGGGCCTCGATCGCGACGCCCTGCGCGTCCTGCTCGGGGTTGGCCCGCAGGTCGAGCGCGGCGTCGGCGGTGAGGATGATCGCCTCGAGCAGCGAGTCGATGCCGATCCCCTTCGTCGCGGACACGTCCACGAACTGGGTGTCGCCACCGAACTCCTCGGCCACCAGGCCGTACTCGGTGAGCTGCGCGCGAACCCGCGACGGGTCGGCGCCCTCCTTGTCGATCTTGTTGACCGCCACCACGATCGGCACGCCGGCCGCCT
>JASHTQ010000617.1 GCA_030040475.1 Streptosporangiaceae bacterium | reverse complement strand
CCGCCGGACAGCCGCAGGCCCTCGACGGCCCGGCCGCCGGACCCCATGTCGACGCTGAGCTGCCCGCGCAGGTACAAGACGCACTTGGCCTCGTCCTCGTACCCGTCACTGAACGGCGGCGGGGCAGCGTCCCACTCCTCGATCGTGAGCTGCACGCCCAGGTGCTCCTGCGCGCATGACACGATCAGCTGATCACGCCCCGCGCTGATGAGAGCCTCGGCCGGCGGGACCGGACCGCCGGGCGCATCCAGGTCGGCCGCAGGATCATGGACCCGGAACGTCATGCGCTCCGGGAAGACCGGGATCTCCACCCGAAGCATCCTGCGACTCACTGTCCCCCCCAACCCGATCACGTCCTTGCATAACAGGATGCTCCGAACTGGCACTACTTGCGCCCCCAATTGGTGATAAAGACTAGCTATGACGCTCAGTCTCCAGCCTGTCACCTGCGCGGGAGCTATTTTCTGGTCATGACGGCGGCGACCGCGATCCCCGGAATTATCCACCGATTCGTCCAGGCCGGCGCACTGCGCATGCACATCGCCGAAGCCGGCCAGGGCCCGCTCGTGCTGCTGCTGCACGGCTTTCCCGAGAGCTGGTACTCCTGGCGCCACCAGCTCGCCGCGCTGGCCGCGGCTGGCTACCACGCCGTCGCCCCCGACCAGCGCGGTTACTGCGAGACCGGGCCGCCCGGCATGGCGCCGCCCGGCACGGCGCAGCCCGCAGCCGGGGCCGACGACTACACGATCCTGCACCTGGTCGGCGACGTCATCGCGCTCATGGACGCGCTCGGCGAGCAGCACGCGGTCGTCGCCGGGCACGACTGGGGCGCGCCGGTCGCGTGGCACGCGGGCCTGTTCCGTCCCGACCGGATCCGCGGCGTCGTCGCGCTCAGCGTGCCGTACCGCCCGCGCGGCAGCACCCCGCCGATCGCCACCTTGCGCTCGCTGTTCGGCGAGGGCTTCTACATGGTGTACTTCCAGCAGCCGGGCGTCGCCGACGCCGAGCTCAGCCGGGACCCGGTGGCGACGTTCCGCACAATCCTGTACAGCCTCTCGGGGGAGTCCCCTGGCATGTCGCTCATCCCGGCGGGCCGCGGCTTCCTGGACTCCGGCACCCAGCCGCCGCAGCTGCCGGGCTGGCTCAGCGAGGAAGACGTCAGCGCCTACGTCGCGCAGTACGCGCGGGCCGGCTTCACCGGGCCCCTGAACTGGTACCGGAACCTGGACCGCAACTGGGAGCTGACCGGCGCGTGGCAGCACGCGCCCGTACTCGTGCCCGCGCTGTTCATGGCGGGAGAGCGCGACCCGGTGATCGGCTTCTCGCGGCCCGAGGGCCTGGCGGACGTGGTACCGAGGCTGACGGACTCGATCATCCTGCCCGGCTGCGGCCACTGGACGCAGCAGGAGCGACCGGCCGAGGTGAATGCCGCGATGATCAGCTTCCTGAACGACCTGCGCTAGCCACCGGCGGTCGACCCGCGGCCCCGGCCAGCCTGCCCTGGGGGGTGGGGCGGCGGGCCGGGGGCGGGCCCTGCGGGCCCTGGGGGGGTGGGCCCGGGATTGGGCCCCTGGGGGGGAAGGGCCCAATGCTGAAATCGATTGCTACTGTGCCACGTTACCGGATTTTGACGCCGAGCGGGGGCCGGCTCGTTCCCGAATGAGACTCAGTTCACTTCCGGCCCGTTACCGCGGCGCCAATCGTGCGCCCCGCAGCGGTCGGGGCAGCCAACCCAGCGCGGTCGCGGGCCTCTTGCCAGAGCAGCGCGTACTGCCGGGCCGCCAGGCTGCGCGGCGCGAACGCACTGACCGGCGCCCGGTGCACCGACATCTGCTCGATCACCGACAGGGCCGGGATCGCTGCGGTCGCGAAATCCGGCCGCTGGGCGGGCAGGTCCCGCGCGATCTCGGTGTGCAGCCGCTTGCGGCGGTCGATCATCGAGAAGAAGGCCAGCACTCCCGGCCGGTGCCCGTTGAAGCTGCCCACGAACTCGGTGAGCTGATCCAGCGTCCGGACCGACAGCGTGGTCGGGATCAGCGGCACGAGAAGCAGGTCGGCCGCGTGCAGCACGCTCTCCGACAGCAGCGAGATGCCTGGCGGGCAGTCGAGTATGACCGCGTCGTACTCGACCTTCAGCGGCGCCAGCAGGCTGGCCAGCTTCCGCTCGGGCCGCTTGGCCCCGTCGAGGACGAGATCCAGGTTGCGATAGGTGAAGTCGGACGGCAGCAGGTCCAGATCGTCGAAGTCGGTGCCCTTGATCGCCGCGTTGAGCGACCTGCGGCCGTGCATGAGCGCCTTGCCGCCGCCCTTCACCCTGGGCTTGACGCGGAACAGGTAGCTGGCCGCGCCCTGCGGGTCCAGGTCCCACAGCAGCACGCGGTAGCCGTCCCTGGCCGCCAGGTAGCCCAGGTTCACGGCGGTGGAAGTCTTGCCGACGCCGCCCTTGATGTTGTACATCGCGATTACCTTCATGCACCGCTCACCCGCGTCAGGGCCGTCAGCCGCTCCTGGCTGGCCGGGCCGGCGAACGCAGCGAACCGGCCGTCGAAGTCCGACCTGGCCCGCCGCTGCTGTCGGGCCAGCCCGGCCGCGACCTCGCCCATCGCCAGCAGCGTCTGGGCCGGGGCGCTGCGCTGCGCCATCATCTGGGCAGCGAACGCGCGGATCTCCGCACGCTGCCCCTCGGCGTCCTG
>JASHTQ010000616.1 GCA_030040475.1 Streptosporangiaceae bacterium | reverse complement strand
ACAACCGCCCGAGGTCGCGGCCGGCCGGCCGGTCACGGGCGGCCGCCTAGCACGCCGAGCAGGCGCTCCGCGTCGGCGGGCTTGAGCAGGCCGGCCGCGAGCGCGCGGTCGGCGGTCAGCCGGGCCATGGCCACGTAGGCGGCCACCGCGGCCCTGGACGCCCCGGTGGCCTCGAGCGCGTTCACGTGGGCCGCTACGGTGTCCGCGTCGCCACGCGCGACCGGGCCGGTCAGGCCCGCGTCGCCGAACCGCAGCGCGTTGTCAAGCGACGCGGAGAGCAGCGGGCCCATCAGCCGCGCGGGATCGGCGACCCCGGCCGCGCGCAGCAGGTCCGCCGCCTCGGCGACGAGGGTGATCAGGTGGTTGGCGGCGCCGGCCAGCGCCGCGTGGTACAGGTCCCTGTGCTCCTCGGCGATGAACACGGGCTCGCCGCCCATCTCGATCACCAGCGCCTCGGCCGCCGTGCGGAGCACGTCGGGCGCGGTTACCCCGAAGGAGGTCCCGCGCAGCCTGTCGGTGTCGTCGGCGCGCCCGGTGAACGTCATCACCGGGTGCAGGGCAAGCGGCAGCCCGCCGAGGCGGGTGGCCGGTTCCAGCACCGCGATTCCGTAGCGCCCGCTGGCGTGCGCGATCATCCGGCCCGCGACCGGCGCCTGCGTCGCCGCGAGCCCGGCGACCAGGCCGGGCAGCACGTCGTCGGGCACGGTGAGCAGCGCCAGGTCGACCAGCCGCAGCAGCCGCCCGGGCTCGACGATGACGGCGTCTGGGAAGCTCGCCTGTGCCCTGCGTACCGAGGCGTCCGACACCGCGGACGCCGCCACCACCGCGTGGCCCGCCCGGGCGAGCGCCACGCCGAGGGCGGTGCCCGTCCGCCCGGCGCCGACGACGCCGACGGCGAGGCGCGCCGGATGCCCGGCCGCGCCGGAACGCGGGTAACTGTCAGGGTTCATCTCGTTCCAGTCCTCGGCGGTACCGGACGGGCCAGGTGACCAAAGCCGCGGTGACCAGGATAACCAGACGCGAAAACACGCCCGCACCAAGCGGGCTTCCGGCCCGGGCCGCGAAGCCGGGCGCGGGCCGGGAACCACGGCCCGTTCGGGATAAATATGTTTTTGAATTTTACTCTGCTGTCAGCGGGGCGTGGCCGACGCCTCGTCCGGGTCGCGGTCGGGCTGGCTGGGGACGCGGCAGCAGTACTCGAGGTAGAGCGCGGCGCAGGCGAGCAGGACCGCGGCGGCCAGGGTGACCGCCGCGGTGACCGCGTCCTGGCGCGGTACCGCCGCGTTCAGCGAGCCGCTCAGGTAGATCACGAATCCGGCGGCGAGCCCGGCGATCACCGCGGCCGCCAGCGAGCTTGCCTTGGCCAACGCGACCATCCGGGACACGAACAGGGGCGCGGCGGGCTTGGCGCCGCTCCGGCCGGCTATCCGTGCCTTCAGGTCACGGCCGGTCCAGGCCTCCGCGGCCGCGGCGATCAGCAGCGCGGGCACCCCCGTCCACGGCAGCGGCGGCAGCTTCTCGTAGATCGACCGCAGCAGCAGCCACGCGACCAGCGCCGCGATGACGGCGACCACCGCGAGCGTGGAGGTGCGGGTCGGCTTCACCGCGGCCCGCCCGGGTGCAGCACCGCGTCGGGCAGCCGCCGGACGCCGGCCGAGTCCGCGGTCGCGAGCAGGGCCGCGACCGGGCCGTATCCGGCAAGCTCGGCGTCGGGCTCGATGTCGTGCCACGGCGCGAGCACGAAGGCGCGCTCGTGCGCGCGCGGATGCGGCAGGGTCAGCGCCTCATCGTCGCTGAGCACGCCGGAGTAGCTGATGATGTCGATGTCGAGCGTGCGCGGCCCGAACCGCTCCTTCCGCACCCGGCCGAAGGACGCCTCTATCCCGTGCAGCGCCGCCAGCAGGTCCGCGGGCGGCAGGCCGGTCGCCGCCGCGAGCACCGCGTTCAGGTAGTCGGGCTGCGGCGGGCCGCCCACCGGGGCGGTCTGGTAGACCGGCGAGATGGCGAGCACGTCAGTGTCCGGGAGCCTGCCGATGGCGGTCACGCATTCCTGAAGAGTACCTAGCCTGTCGCCAAGGTTGCTGCCGACGGACAGGACCACATGCCGGCGGCCGCTCACGGCCGTCCGGCGGCGTTGACCTTAGCCTCCTGCCAGGCGGCCGCGACCCGGACGGCGTCCGCGTTCTGCCGCACCTGGTGGACGCGCACGCACCAGGCGCCGGCCGCGGCGGCCAGGGCCGTGGTCGCGACCGTCGCCCCGTCGCAGCCGGGGAACGGCCGCGGCGTGCCGTCCGGCCCGGCCAGCAGGCGGCCGAGGAAGCGCTTCCTCGACGCCCCCACGAGGACGGGGAAGGTGCCGCCCGCCAGGCGGCCGATGTCAGCCAGGCCCGCGAGCAGCGGCCAGTTGTGTTCCGGGCGCTTGCCGAAGCCCAGGCCCGGGTCGACCACGATGCAGCCGGGGTCGACGCCCTCGCTGACTACCGCGTCAACCCGGCGGGACAGCTCGTCGCGCACCTCGGACACCACGTCGTGGTAGACCGCGCGGGAGTACATGTCCTGGCTGTGCCCGCGCCAGTGCACCACGACGTAGGGCACCCGGGCCGCCGCGACCAGGCGAGGCATCTGCGGGTCGGCAAGCCCGCCGCTCACGTCGTTGACCAGGTGCACCCCCGCGTTCAGCGCGAACTCCGCGACGCTTGCCCGCATCGTGTCGATCGACACCGGGGCACCCGCGCGGACGAGTTCGGTGATCACCGGGCCCACCCGGCGCAGCTCCTCTTCCTGCGACACCCGCTGTGCTCCCGGCCTGGTCGACTCGCCGCCCACGTCGACGATGTCCGCGCCCTGGGCGAGCAGTTCCAGGCCGTGCGCGATGGCCACGTCCGTTCCGTACCAGTCGCCGCCGTCGGAGAACGAGTCGGGCGTGACGTTGACGACGCCCATGACCAGGCAGCGATCGGCGCTCGGCAGGCCGGGCAGGCCCGTGCTGCCCTTGGTCACTGCCCGGGAGCGCATTCTGGCTGCTGACGACGCAGCCGGCGGCGGCCCCCCGCGAGCCTGCGCGCGGCCCTGCGCAGGTGCAGCTCCGGCCAGACCAGGAACGCCTCCGCCTCGAGCGCGGCGATCGCGATCCGCGGCGCGTCCTTGGTGCCGGGGAAGACGAAGAAGCGCGGCTGCCAGACCGGGCAGAACTTGGCGTTGAACTTGTACAGCGACTCGATCTGGAACCACTTGGACATGAAGATCAGCACCGACCGCCAGGCCTTGAGGACCGGGCCGGCGCCGATCCGCTCGCCGCGCTCGAGCGCGGCGCGGAACATGGCGAAGTTGAGCGAGATCCGCTTCACGCCGAGGCCCGGGGCCGCCTTGATCGTCTCGGTGATGAGGAAGTCGTTGAGCCCGGGCTGCGCGGACTTGTCCCGGCGCATGAGGTCGAGGGATAGCCCGTCCGCGCCCCACGGGACGAGCTGGAGCACGGCGCGGACCACTCCGTTCTCCTTCGCGGTGACAAGCACGCAGTCGTTGTCGGCGTGCGCGCCGATCCGGCCGAGCGCCATCGAGAAGCCGCGCTCGGTCTGGCTGCCGCGCCAGGAATCGGCGACCTTGACGATCGCGTCAAGGTCGGCCCGCGGGATCTCGGCCACCCGGCGGACCTCGGCCGTGTAGCCGTTCTTGGCCACCCGGTTGACCATCTGCCTGACGTTCCGCATGTTCCGGCCGGCCAGGCTGAAGTCGGCCACGTTCACGATCGCCTCGTCGCCGAGCTCGAGCGCGGTCAGGTGCCCCTCGCGGCACCACACCTCGGCACCGAGCTCGCTGCAGCCCATCACGGCCGGCGCCCAGGCGTGCCTGGCCGCCTCGTCGAGGAACGGGCCGATGGCGCCCGGCCAGGCCTCCGGGTCGCCGATCGGGTCGCCGCTTGCCAGCATGACCCCGGACACGACGCGGTAGCAGACGCAGGCCTTGCCGGTCGGCGACCAGATCACGCTCTTGTCGTTGCGCAGCGCGAAGTAGCCGAGCGAGTCCCTGTCGCCGTGCTTGACGAGCAGTTCCCGCACCCTGGCCGCGTCGGCGGCGCCCAGCCTGGCCCGCGGCTCGGCCGGTCGCAGGAACAGGTACGCGGTGACGATGAGGGTGAACAGCCCGAGCGCGCCGGTGAGGATGCTGAACATGTCGCCGCGCGCCGCCGGCACCCACTGCACCGGCCCGGACACGCCGAACAGGCCGTAGAGGGTCTCCTCGACCCGCGTCCCGAACGAGTAGTCCATGACCAGGCCGCGGGCCAGCAGTATGTAGGTGAGCCCGATGGCCACGTCCGCCACCACCAGGACGCCGAACACCCAGGCCGCCCGCCACCGGGTGCGCTGATCCCCCTCCGCGTAGAACTCCTCGCGGAAATAGATCAGCGCGCCGCACAGGACGAGCGCGACGATCGCGGTCGGAATCCGGTGCCTGGCGAAGTGGATCGCGATGTCGAAGGCGCTCAGCGCCACCACCGCCTGCCAGGCGCGCCGCTTCCTGCGCCGCAGGCCGTGCGCGAGCAGCAGCAGGAGCAGGCCGATGAGGACGTCGGCGGTGCGGGTGACGTTGGACAAGATCCCGGGCACGAGGTACTTGTGCAGCTTGTTCTGCAGGTCGGGCCTGAAGATCGCGACGATGTCCGACAGGCCGACGAGCGCGGTGAGCAGCGCCGCCGTCCGCGGCACCCAGACATGATGGCGCCTGCGGTCAGCGAAGTGACCGGCCCTTGGGTGTTCAGCTTCGTCGCTGTCGCTCATCTCGGCAGCTCTCTCGTCAGGCCCTAGATCACGTTTCGCCAGCGTGGTCATCGCGCTGCCTCGCGTCCTGCTTTCACGGTACCTCCCAAGCCTAGGCAAAGGCTCCGGCGGACGGGACAAAAGTCAGCGACGTCCCGGACCTAAGCTTCTTCCCCCACGTCCCCCTGCCGGGGTGACCTACTCCCTTAGACGATGCGGAAAGCGTTTCAGTTCAGTATTGACTGAGGATTAACTCAGTGCCTGCCGTAGATCAGGCTCATCGCCTCTGCGCGGGTGACATTGTCCCGGAATGCGCCGCGAACCGCGGAGGTCACGGTCTTGGCGCCGGGCTTGCGCACGCCGCGCATCGTCATGCACAGGTGCTCGGCCTCGATGACCACCACGACGCCGCGCGGCTCCAGCATGTCCACCAGGGCGTCGGCGATCTGGCAGGTCAACCGCTCCTGCACCTGCGGCCGCCTGGCGTAGACGTCCGCCAGCCTGGCCAGCTTGGACAGCCCGGTGATCTGGCCCTTCTCGTTCGGGATGTACCCGATGTGCGCCACGCCGAAGAACGGCACCAGGTGATGCTCGCAGGTGCTGTACACCTCGATGTCGCGGACGATGACCATCTCGTCGTGGCCGACGTCGAAGACCGTCGTGAGCACGTCCTGCGGGCGCTGGCGCATCCCGGCGAACTGCTCGGCGTAGGCCCGCGCGACCCGGGCCGGGGTGTCGCGCAGGCCGTCACGATCAGGGTCCTCGCCGATCGCGGACAAGATCTCCCGCACCGCGCGCTCGATCCGCGGCAGGTCGAACTCCGGGCCCCTGTCCTCGTCCTCGGCCGGCTCCCGCTGGAGCTCAGTCATCCGAGGCCGCTGGCCGCGGCTGCCCGTTGGTGCCCTGCCCGTTGGTCTGCTGACCGTTGCTCGGCAGGGTCAGGCCGCCGGTGGCGGACCCGCCGTCGGAGGCGGCGGTGAGCGCGAGTTCCTTGGGCGACAGCACCGGCGGACGATCAGAAGGCAGCCGCTTGCCGTAGCCGGTGTAGGAACCGCGAACCGGGCGCTTCTGCACCGGCGCGAATATCTCCAGGACTTCGGACCTGGAGACGGTCTCCTTGTCCAGCAGCCGCAGCACCAGCGCGTCGAGCACGTCGCGGTACTCCACCAGGACTTCCCAGGCCTCGTCGTGCGCCGACTCGATGAGGCGGCGGATCTCCTCGTCGATCGAGGACGCGATCTCCTCGGAGTAGTCCCTGGCGTGCGACATGTCCCGGCCGAGGAACGGCTCGCCGTCCCCGTTGCCGAACTTGCGCGCGCCGAGCCGCTCGCTCATGCCGTACTCGGTGATCATGCCCCGGGCGATCTGGGTGGCCTTCTCGATGTCGTTGGCCGCGCCGGTGGTCGGCTCGTGGAAGATGAGCTCCTCGGCGGTGCGCCCGCCGAGCAGCATCGCCAGCTGGTCGAGCATTTCCGCCCGGGTGACCAGGAA
>JASHTQ010000615.1 GCA_030040475.1 Streptosporangiaceae bacterium | reverse complement strand
GTCCTGGTGGCGGCGGTGCTCGCGCTGCCGCTCGTCTTCCTGCTCATCGAGGCGCACGGCGCCGGCGCTTCGGACATCGGCCACCTCGTCTTCAGGTCGCTGACCGGCATGCTGCTGTGGAACACGATCCGGCTCACCGTGGTCGTCACGCTGGCCTGCGCGGTGATCGGGACCGCCGCCGCGTGGTGCGTCGAGCGGACCGACCTGCCGGGCCGCCGGGCCTGGGCGGTGCTCGCGGTGGTGCCGCTCGCGATCCCGGACTTCGTGGTGAGCTTCGGCTGGAACTCGCTGTGGGCCTGGGCGCACGGCTTCTTCGGCGCGGTCATCGTGATGACCCTTGCCGTCTACCCACTGGTGTACCTGCCGGTGGCGGCCAGCCTGCGCGGCGCCGACCCCGGCCAGGAAGAGGTCGCGAGGAGCCTGGGCTCGAGCCGCCTGCGCACCTTCGTCACGATCACGCTCGGCCAGGCCAAGGGCGCCATCCTCGGCGGCTGCCTGCTCGTCGCGCTGGTCTTGCTGGCCGAGTACGGCGCGTTCGAGATCCTCGGCTACCAGACGTTCACCACCGAGATCTTCTCCGAGCTCAACGGCTACAGCTTCAGCGCCGCCTGCGCGCTGTCGCTGGTGCTCGTGGTGCTCAGCCTGGTGGTGCTGGTCGGCGAGGGGATGCTCCGGGGCCGCGGCCGGGTCGCCAGGTCCGGCCCGATGACCCAGCGCATCAGCCCGCCGCTGCAGCTGGGCTGGACCCGGTGGCCGGTGCTCGCCCTGTTCGCCGTGCTCGTCCTGCTCGCGCTCGGCGTCCCGGTCGGCTCGGCCGTCTACTGGATCGCCGACGGCCTGCCCCCGGCGCTGTCCGGCGGGTCCAACGTCTCCCTGCTCGACGCCGCCGGGCACACGGCCCTCTACGGCGGCACCGCGGCGGCCCTGGCCACGGTCATGGCGTGCCCGGTGGCCATGCTGGCGATCAGGCACGGCAGCCGGATGCGGCACTTCCTCGAGCGCAGCAC
Organism: Streptosporangiaceae bacterium; assembly: GCA_030040475.1. The sequence goes on along the minus strand of JASHTQ010000615.1, from coordinate 2,500 downwards.
CTACCTGGTCCTCGGCATGCCCGGCGTCGTCATCGCCTTCGCCCTGTCCTACTTCACCGAGCGCTACGCCGCCGGGTTCGGCTACGGCACCTCGGCCCTGCTCGTCGCCTGCTACGCGATCATGTTCTTCCCGCTGGCGCTCGTCGGGGTCAAGGCGTCGCTGGCCAGGGCGCCCGCCAGCCTGGACGACGTGGGCAGGTCGCTGGGGGTGCACCGGCTCGCGGTGCTGTGCCGGGTCACCCTGCGGCTGGCCGGGCCGGGTCTCGTCGCCGCGTTCTGCCTGGTCTTCCTGTCCGCCGTGACCGAACTCACCGCCACGTTGCTGCTGATCCCGACGGGAACGCAGACGCTGGCCACGCAGTTCTGGTCTTATGAGACCAACCTCTCCTACAGCCAGGCGGCGCCGTTCGCCCTGGTGATGATCGTCGTCGCGGCCGTGCCGAGCTACGTGCTCGGCCGCTTCTTCGATCGCTCGGCGCACGCGCAGGACCAGCAGGATACGCAAGGATAAGGGCATGCGGCAGCTCGCGGTTTCCGGCCTGTACAAGGCGTTCGGCGCCCACCCGGTGCTGACCGGCGTGGACCTCGAGGTGCCGGCCGGATCCCTGACCGCGATCCTCGGCCCATCCGGCAGCGGGAAGACGACGCTGCTGCGGCTGATGGCGGGCTTCGAGCGGCCGGACGCCGGCGCGATCACGATCGGCGACGCCGTTGTCGACGGCCCGGGGGAGTACGTCGCGCCCGAGCGCCGCCGCATCGGCTACGTCCCGCAGGAAGGCAGCCTGTTCCCGCATCTGACCGTCGAGGCCAACGTCGGGTTCGGGCTCCCCGCCAGGCAGCGGCGCGGCGGCAAGGTCGGCGAGATGCTGGAGGCGGTCGGCCTCGGCGGGCTCGGCCGCAGGTACCCGCACCAGCTGTCCGGCGGCCAGCAGCAGCGGGTCGCGCTGGCCAGGGCGCTCGCCATCGAGCCTGCCCTGGTGCTGCTCGACGAGCCGTTCGCCTCGCTGGACGCGCACCTGCGGGCCAGCGTCCGCGCCGACGTGCAGGAGATCTTCCGCCGGGCCGGCACCACCGCTGTCCTGGTCACGCACGACCAGGACGAGGCCCTCTCGATCGCCGACCGGGTCGCGGCGCTGCGCGACGGGCAGATCGCGCAGTACGCCGCGCCGGAAGACCTGTACGACAGGCCCGTCGACGCCGACCTGGCCACCTTCATCGGCGAGGCGAACCTGCTCGAGGGCGTGCTCAACGCGGGCGCGGTGAAGACGGTCCTCGGCACCCTCCCGCTCGACGCCGCCGCCGTCGTGCCGGACGGCCAGGTCACCGTCCTGGTACGGCCCGAGCAGATCGAGCTGGCGTCCGGTGGCGACGGCACGCCGGGCCGGGTGACCTCCTACGGCTACCACGGCCACGACGCGGTCCTGCACGTCCAGCCGGAGCGAGACGCCGACGGCCGGACGATCATCGTCCGGATCATCGGCGAGCATCACCTGCGCCCGGGCTCGCCCGTCGTGCTGCGGGCGCGCGGCCCCGTCCACGCCTGGCCGAGGGATTAGCGCGCCGCGTTTGCCATGACATGGCAGACCTGGAAGGCTGTCCGCTGTCCCAGGCAGCCACCGAACCCCCCAGGAGTGCCCATGGCCCCGCGCGGTCGGCGCGCGCCCGCAGCCACCCGCGGTCGGCGCGCGCGGGCAAACCGAGCGCTCCGGCTGGCCGCCGGATCGGCCCTGGCCGCCGGCCTGGTGCTGGCGATGGCCGCGCCGCCGAGCCTCGCCCAGACCGCCGCGCCCGCCAGCGCCGCGCCCGCCGGGCACGCTACCGCGAGGTCGAGCGCGCCGAGCGGCGTGCAGGCCAAGGCCGCCGCGATCGCGAACGCGTCCACGGGCACCGTCTTGTGGAGCCGCGAGCTGAATACCGAACGCCCGATCGGCAGCATCACCAAGGTGATGACCGCGCTCGTCGTGATCAGCAGCGGGGACCTGAACCGGACGATCACGGTCCCGGCCGCCGTGGTCGGCTACGTGCAAGAGCACGACGCCAGCTCCGCGGGCCTGTACCCCGGGGACAAGCTGACCGCGACCGAGCTGCTCGAGGCGCTGCTGCTGCCCTCGGGCGCGGACGCCGCCTACGCGCTTGCCGACGCCTACGGCCCGGGCCTGACCACGTTCGTCACCAAGATGAACGCCGTCGCCAAGGCGCTGGGCATGACCCATACCCACTTCAGCAACTTCGACGGGCTGCCCTACCCGACCGAGTACTCGACCTACTCCACCCCGGCCGACCTGCTCACCCTGGGCCGCGTCGCGATGACCTCCCGGGTCTTCCGCTCGATCGTGGCCCAGCGCAGCTACCGGCTGGCCGCGGGCGACGGCCACCACGCCTACCTGTGGCACAACCTCGACCCGCTGCTCGGCGTCTACCCAGGCGCGATCGGCATCAAGACCGGCTACACCGCCGCCGCCGGCCACTGCCTCCTGTTCGAGGCGACGAGGAACGGCCG
>JASHTQ010000614.1 GCA_030040475.1 Streptosporangiaceae bacterium | reverse complement strand
TCCGCCACGTTCCACTCTCACCCGCTCGACTACGCCTTCGCCGCGCTGGTGATCATCACGCTGATCAGCAGCGGCGCGGTGTGGCTTGAGGGCGCGGACCGCACCCAGGCCATCGCGGCCCTGGACGGCGCGGCGCCGGCCTGGATGGGCAGGCTCACCCTCCACGCCGATCGCGGTCAACCTCAGCTCCGGCGTGGTCGCCTCGGCGATGTGCGTGATCGTGTTCGTCGCGACCAGCGGCAAGCTGGCCAGCTTCTTCTCCATCATGCTGGCGCTGACGATCTCGTCCACCGCGGTCGACTACGTCTTCATCTTCCCCGCCCTGCTCATCCTGCGCGGCAAGTACCCGAACGCGCAGCGCCCCTACCGCGTCCCCGGCGGCGCCGCGGGCGCCTGGGCGGTAGTGATCATCACCGAACTGTTCGTCGTGGTCACCGCCGTCACCCTCCTGTGGCCGGGCGCGATCAACAACCTGTTCGGCCAGTCCTACTCCATCGAGTCGTCCTATAGCGTGTCCCGCCCGTTCTTCGAATGGGTAACCCTCGGCTCGATGGCCGCGATGATCGCCCTTGGCCTGGTCTTCTGGCTGCTGGGCGAACGCAACCGCAGGGCCGGCCTGACCGGCATCCCGATATCCGTCGAGCCCGGTGACTAACCGGCCAAGCCGGAGACCTGTCCCGCGGCTCTCGCTTCAGAATCGGACCTCAATTCGTCCCTAATTCGCCGAAGCTCACCGGCCAGGTCCGGACCAGCCACCCCGAGTTCTGTCACCGACCGGGTGGCGACCGCAACCGCATAGCTCAGCGCCCGGTCCTCTGCCAGCCCCCAGGCGCGCAAGGCCAGGAATGATCCGGCGAGTATCTCCCCGGCTCCGATCGGATCGACTTCGTCGACCTCAAGGGCGGGAACACGGTGCCGCACGGCACCCACGAGGAACTCCGCGCCGCCAGGGCCGTGCTTGCGGATCATCGGTACCGGCGGATGCGACCCGCCATCGTAAAGACCCTGGTATTCCGCGGCATTGAGGAAAATGATGTCCGCGAGCTCGCAGGCGAAGCGGCAGGCGTCCGGCTCCGTCTTCACGAAGGGCTCGAACATATCGACTGAGACCTGGGCGCGGCATCCCTTGTCGCGGAGAAATGCCAGCCACGCCAGTTGCTGCCGCGGCGGCGCGGATCCCAGGTGCACGTGTCTCGCTTGCAGATAGGACGCCGGGAACAAGTCGAAACTCGGCTCCGCCGCGACCCCGAGTTCAGAACTGAACGCCAGGTCTTCGCCGCCGGACTGATCTATAAAGAACGTGGCCGACCGGCCCGGCAGGACAGCCACCCCCGCCATATCGACGGAAAGAGCCCGCAGGTTGCCCAGATCGAAGTCCTCGCCGACCTGCGCGACCAACCCGACGCCGTCCAGTAGTGCACCCGCAGCGTAAGCCGCCGCGAAGCCGGATCCGCCCGTGTAGGTAATGGTGCCCCTCGCCGTCAGGTCCGTGGCGAACCCGACGTGGCCGATGAGCACCAGGTCGGGCAGGCATTCCGCTCCGGCCCGAAGGGCTGAACCGGCAGGACGCGGTTCCCGCGGCCGCATGCGCTACCGTCCAGGCCTAGCTGAGGACTGCGAGCCAGCGTTTGTTGTTGATGATCGCCGACCTGGCCGGGATCTCTGCCCAGATGCGGTCGAGCGGTTCCTCCAGGCAGCTCCCGCGCCTGACATACTTGTCGCCGAACGGCTGGAGCACGTAGCCGGCCGGGTCCACGATGAGGCAGCCGGCCGTCTCGGCCTCGGCAGAAGGCGCCGTCGGGACCGGGGCCGCCACATCGGCGGCCTCGACGGCCAGGCGCTGGAATTCCTCGTCGGCCAGTCGGTGCCGCCGCTGGCCGGAATTCTGATCACCGCGGCTGCTGTACTGGTACAGACGCCAGACATCCGGGCCGAGGTTACGGACGGTCCTGGCGAGCGCGGGCAGGTCGTGCCTGTTCACGCCGCTTACCACGGTGGCGAGCTTCAGGCTCACGTCAGGTTCCCTGGCTACCAGCCGGGCCGCCTCGATCACCTCGTCGAAGTCGGCCTTAGCACCTCGCATCGCCCGGTGGACGTCCGGCGTCGAGCCCTCCACCGAGATGCCGACCATGGTGAAGTCCGCAAGCCTGAGCCCCTGGTCAAGGCGCCTGCGCAGCAACTCGCCGTTCGTGTTGAGCACGGTGGACTTGCCGCGCCGTCCGAGAGCGGCCGCGTACTCGCCGATCTTGCGGATCAGCAGCGGTTCCCCGCCGCAGAAGGTCACCGCGCGCGCGGAGGAATCCGCGAGCGCCTGGTAGATGTCCTGCCGACGCTCGACCGGGTCCTTACCGGGCACGGGTCCGTAACAGAAGTCGCAGGCAAGGTTGCAATGACTGGTCATCCACCAGTCAACCGACGGGATCTCGGCCTTCGGCTCTGCAGGCGGATCGATTATCGCCGCCTCGGCCAAGGTTCCGCCAGCGTCCAACGGGCATCCTTCCACCGAATTACAAAGCGCCCACCACTCGCCCGTTAGGGCAATTCGGTGGACGGCAAGATGAGTCGAATTCGACCTGGTAGGCGCTTTGTCCGTATGGCTTAGCGGGTATCACTCCGATCAGGGACGACAGCCCTGTGAAGGTCAACAATACGTCACCGGGTACGGACGGATCTTAGCGCTTGGTCGGCCGGGAAAGGTAGACCTCCCGCTGACAATGACCAAATGCTGGACACGCCGACCGAAATGAGAGATTTGCCGGTAGTAAAGTCACGATGGCGGGGACCAGCCGGCCCGGGCCGGCACGGCAAGGTTCGCGAGCCGCAGCGACTCGATTGCGTCCAGGGTCATCCAGATGGGCAGGTCACCGTTGTCCCATGCCCACAGGGCCGCGGCATCTCCGCCATAGCAGTTCCAGACCTGGGCAACCGCATTGCTCACCGATGGGTGTGCGGCGGGCACGCCCGCCGATATCAGGGCCTTGGTTACCAGGGCGGCCGTGAAATGCCGGACGTGGACGGACTCGGGCATGCCGTCGGCCACCCGCTCGACGACCTCGTATGCGTTGCGGAGATCACGCGGCTCGATCAGCCAGCCCACCGCCTGCTCCAGCGCTTCCTGGACCTGGCTTGAGGGCCGGATCGCCTGCACGGCTGCCAGCACCCGCACCGCCCGGGCGGTGTGCGCCACCGACGCGCCCGGGTCGATGAGCAAGGGCTCCGCTTTTTCCGGCCACAGCAGCATGTCCCCATACGGTCGGCGTGCCGCGAGCAGGCTGTCGACAAGAACCTCCACGAACTGCGTCCGGGGCTGGAGCAGCAGGCCGGTCTCCAGCATCGTCGTGAGGATGAACGGCCTGCACTTCTCGAAATCCCCTAGGTCCCTCTCCATCAGGGCGAGGTGAGCGTCGAAGTCCTCGGTGACGGCGATCCGGCGCAGCGCGTTGAGGACCGCCGCGGTCACCTCGGGGCGTGCCCCGGACTGCTCCCGGCCCGCGAACCCGCCGGCCGGAAGAGCCATCTTTCGCAGGCTCTCCGCGACCGGCATCAGGTCGGCCGCTAGGCCGTCCTCCAGCAGCAGCATCGCCTTGATGCCATAGGCGGTGGACGCCGCGGTCGCTTCACCCGGCAGCCGAAGGTCGCGTGGCCATCCCTTTGGCCTGCCATCGGTATCCCTTGCCAGGCAAGCCCGCAGCGCAGCGGCGACGTTCTGGAATGTCTGGAACAGAGTCGGCGGCGCGTCGGGACTGGCCAGCGGAACCGGAACGGGCCGAGGACCGGGGCGATCAGGCCTGGAGCGCAGCTCGATGACCAGATTCTGGATGGCTCCCCGGGCCATGAGGTATTCATCGAGCAACCGGGCCTTCGGATCTGATGGCAGTTCCTCGCCCGCTGCCCAGCGGGCTACTTCGGCCGGAGGTACTGCGAGCCTGCCTGCAGCCTGCTCCACGGTTCGGCGCCTCATGCGCAGCGCCCTGGTGAGCTCCGCGCCGAAGACCTGGAGTTCCGCGGGACTGACCGCGCCGGGATCCGACGAAGGCTCAGCGGTTCGCGGGCCGCCCAAACCCGCCTGCGGCACGTAGAGGGCGCTGACACCCCTGGTCAGCGCCACCGCCAGCGCCGTGAGCGCTTCAGCCTCCACCTCTAGCCGGAGCGCGCGGGGCGACGGCGCCTTGCCGGCCGGAGCGGATCGCAGCTCATGCAACCGATCCCAGTTCCGCAGCACCGCTTCCCTGCGCTGGCCGAGGTCCTGGGCGTAAAGCTCGGTATCCGGTACCAGGTGTGCCGAAAGCTCCAGGCCGAGGCTCGCATCGGCGACGATGCTCAGCGTCGGCTCCAGCGTGCCCGCGGCCGCGCGGACGGCGCGCACGATGGCTCGCTCTTGGGACTCTCCGGCCTCAACCAGCACCCTGACGCTGTCCAGCCCGATGAGCGTGTCCAGCGCGAGTTCGGTTCCGTGCAGCCGTTCCTCTCGCAGGCCTGTTCGCGTCCTGAGGCTCTTCAGAGCGGACGCCACGCCGAGGACGGCAGGATCCAGTGGCTCGGCCATCTCCCCTTCTAGGGTCTGGATACTCGCGACCACAAGACCATCGTTACCGACAGCTTAGCCGACAAAAGTCGCAAGTGCACGTGTGACAGTTGTCTGCAAGGGTATGAATCTACCGTCAGTTGTCAGAAGGGCCAACTACATACCGACAAACACCGACGAAGACGTCAGTGGCAGTTGTCGCACCCCGCCTCCCCGCTGAGAGAAGCGATGACCACCATGAGGGACCGCAGCGCCTTCGACGCGCCGCCAGGCCTGGTCCTCCGGTCCAGTGACGTACCGCTCATCGAGCTCGCAGCGTCCGGCGCGATCCGCCGGGCTCCGCGCGAGCTTCCCTTCGCCGTCGGTCGGTTGACGGCCTCCATGTCCGGTAGCTCCCCACAGGGAGAACTCCCGCCAGGAGAGAACCGATGCAACCTTTCCTTGCAGCTGACCTGCCCTACTATCGCGCCATCGTGGCACTGGATATCGAGCGCTCGACCACCCGCCCCAACCTCGTCAAGGGCGAGCTGAGGAGTAAGGCCTACGAGCTGTTCGAGATGGCGCTGCGCACCGCGGGCATCAACAAGCGCCATCGCGACAGGTTCGTCGACCGCGGCGACGGCATCCTGGCGCTCATCCACCCGGTCGACAAGGCGCCCAAGGCGTTCCTGCTGAACCGGGTCGTCCCGGTTCTGGGCCGGCTCCTCACCGAGTACAACGCCAGCCTCCCGCGCCTGAGCCAGGCCGAACGGCAACTTCGGGTCCGCATTGTCCTGCACGCCGGAGAGGTGCACTACGACGCCAACGGCTGTTTCGGCGAGTCGCTGGACGTCGCGTTCCGCCTCCTCGACGCCGCCCGGGTCAAGCGAGCGCTCCGGGAGACGGCCGATCCGCTGATCCTCGTCGTGTCAGGGGATATCTACAGCTCGGTGGTGCGCCACGGCTACGACGGCATCGACCAGCAGGCCTATCACCCGCTGGTCCGCGTTCACGTCGCCGGCAAGCGCTACCCCGGCTGGATCCGCATCCCCGACCAGGCCGCGCAGCGCAACGTAACCCAGATATCCACCTACCGCCGTCTCGCCTGACCGCCCACCGCCCCGGACCATGATCATGGGTCGTTTCGGCCACATACGGCCCATTTTGACCCATGATCATGCAAGCCCCGGCAGCGGCCGGCCGCCGTCAGAGCATTTGATAGCAGAACGAGCCGTGGTGCGCCTGCCAGCTCGGTCACTTCCGGCAGGGTGGCAGCCGGCTACCCGTCGAGCCGGCCCCGCCAGCCGCCGGGCAGCGTCGTCTCGCCCACCTCGATCAGGTGGCCGTCGGGGTCGCGGATGTAGCAGCGCTTCTCGGTCGCGTGCTGCTTCGGCGGCGTGAGGAACTCGGCGCCGCGCGCGCTCCACTCGGCGTACGCCGCCTCGGCGTCGGAGACCCGGAGGTTCATGAAGCTGGACGTGCGGTCCGGGTCGGGCGGCGTCTCCAGCGTGACCGTCGGCTTGTCGTCGGTCGGGCCGCCGCCGACGTTGATGATGATCCAGCTGTTCGCCAGCCGGACGTACGACGGCTCGCCCGCCAGCAGGGTCGTGCCGCCGAGCACCTCGGTGTAGAAGCGCAGGGACCGCTCGACGTCGGCGACGACGATGAAATGGGTGACGGCGATCTCGAACGCGGGCGGCACGGCCTCGGGCAACGTCTCCATGGTTCCCTCCGTTTCGATCAGTGGCCGGCGGTCAGGCCGCCGTCGACGTGCACGATCTCGCCGGTGACGTACGGCGAGGACTCGAGGAACAGCACGGCGTCGACCACGTCGCCGACCCGTCCGGGCCGTCCGAGCGGCGGCAGCTGGTCGCCGAGGCCGTCGTAGGCGTCCGCGGGGTACTCCGGGGTCCGGATGATGCCAGGGGAGACGGCGTTGACCCGGATGCCGCGCGAGGCGTACTCGACGGCCAGCGACTTGGTGGCCGCGGCCAGGCCGCCCTTGGTCAGGGCGGTCAGCGCGGCGGGCTCGGCGGAGTTCGCGACCTCGGCGACCGACGCCGTGATGGTCACCACGTGCCCGCCGTACCGCGTCGACATCTCGGCGATCGCCCGCTGGGTCAGCCAGAAGAACCCGGCCAGGTTGACCCCGGTGAGCAGGGCATAGTCGTCGGCGGTGTAGTCGGTGAACGGCTTGGAGAGGAACACCCCCGCGTCGTTGACCAGCGTGTCGATGCGGCCGAACCGGTCCAGCGCCCCGCCGATGACCCGGCCCGCGCTGCCGGGCTCGGTGATGTCCGCCGCAACGGTGAGCAGGTCCGGGTCGCTGGAAGGCTCGATCTTGCGGGCGACGGCCACCACCGCCCAGCCCCGGTCACGGTACCCGGCGACCAGGCCGGCCCCGATGCCCCTGGATCCTCCCGTGACGACGGCGACCCGCTGTCCGGTGTCCGCGGCCGGCTCCCCGGCGGCTTTGGGCTCGGATGCCGGACTCGTCATGGCTACCATCCTCGCGCAGCGGGCGGCCGCGTGCGCCCGTGGGT